>CAZFOQ010000144.1:0-10026 GCA_964520535.1 uncultured Pirellulales bacterium
TTGGGCGAATGGCTGAGTTATCCGGTCGTTCAATTATCATAGGACACGAGGTAAATTCTCATAATCGATCAATTTTAATCAGGTTTTATCAGAATTTGGCTTTGAAATGCTCCCGTATTACTCACGCGCAAATGGTTTGTTTTTTCCAAGGGACAAACATAGAGTCGTTCTTCGAATGATGAGCATGTTAGGACTTGTTCGCAACCGGATTATTCTATGATTGCTTGGAACATGGCTGAGTTCGACTCTTGACAGATGTCCCAAATCGTACGTATAATTGACAGAGGCCAAATCCAGATGAGGAAAGCCTTGACGTGTGATTCCTCCAAATGCCTGGAGCTGTTAATGACAGATGCTGAACCATCACATTCCGCAGTGGCGGCATTGCGTGAGCGGGTAAAAGAGTTGACCTGTCTCTATGGCATCGCCCAGATTGCCGGGCAGCCCGAGGTGTCACAAGAGGAAATTCTTCGGGGCATTGTTGAACTTCTTCCTCCCGCCTGGCAATATCCGGAGATCACTTTAGCCAGAATCATATTTGATGGAGCTTCGTATACATCCCCGGCATTTCGCGAGGGCTGTAAAAAACAGACAGCCGACATCGTCATTGATGGCATATCAAGAGGAATGATCGAGATGGTATATGCGGAGGAAAAGCCCCAGGCTGATGAAGGTCCGTTTCTTAAGGAGGAGCGAAATCTGATTAACGCCGTAGCCAGGCAAGTGGCACTGATTATCGAGCGCAAACAGGCTGAAGAGGAAAAATTGAAGCTTCATGCACAGCTCAGGCATGCAGACCGGCTCGCCACTATTGGGATGCTTGCTGCGGGAGTTGCGCATGAATTGAACGAGCCCCTTGGAAACATTCTTGGATTTGCTCAGTTGGCAAAAAAATGTCCCAAAGTCCCTGCATCAGCGAAGCGAGATATCGAGAAGATAGAGGCGGCCTCTCTGCAAGCAAGAGAGATTATCCAGAAGCTTCTGGTTTTTGCTCGCCAAAGGCCGCCTAAGAAAGGCCGGGTCAATCTCAATCAAGTGGTACAAGACAGTTTCTACTTCTTTGAAGCTCAATGTGCTAATGAGGGAGTAGAACTTATTCAGGCCCTTTCCCCGAACCTTCCGGAGATTATCGCCGATCCTTCTCAATTGAATCAAGTGCTGGTTAATTTGGTAGTCAATGCCTTACAGTCTATGTCCGGAGGAGGTAAAATCACCGTCAGAACGTGGTCGAGCGACCACAATGTCTATCTATCTGTGGGAGATACGGGCCCCGGGATAAGCAAGGAGATTCTCGAGAAAATATTTGTTCCTTTCTTTACGACCAAAGATATCGGGCGTGGGACAGGCCTGGGTTTGCCTGTAGTCCATGGGATTGTCACCTCGCATGGCGGCTCGATTGACGTTGACAGCAAGGTTGGCCACGGTACGCGTTTTGAAATTCGGTTGCCTATTAGGATACCAAATGATGAGGAGGGAGAGAGGTAATATGCCATCTTCGTCTCAGAAAGAACGCATTCTGATTGTGGACGACGCCGCAACCACTCTTGAAGTGCTCCAACGAAATCTGACGACAGCCGGTTACCAGGTCTTCACTGCGTCGAGTGTAGCTGAGGCACTCGAAATTCTTGAAAACACAACGTTGGAGCTGGTCATAACGGACCTTAAAATGCCTAAAGTGAGCGGCCTTGATCTGGTGCGGCATGTTCGGGAAAACTTCAAAGACACTGAAGTCATGATGATCACCGGTTACCCATCAATTGAAGGAGCCGTAAATGCTGTTAAGACAGGTGCCGAAGAGTTTCTTGCCAAACCTTTCACCGAAGAGGAACTCCTCTCTGCGGTTCAGCGTGTGCTCGATAAACTTAAAATTCGCAGGTCGGGACGTACAACTTTAGACAAGGTTGTCCCCGTACACAAAGGTTTTATCGGGCGTTCAAAAGTAATGCAGAGAATTTTCATAGCCATAGATAAGGCGGCGTCCACTTCGGCCACGGTGCTGATTACCGGAGAAAGTGGTACGGGTAAAGAGCTTGCCGCCAGGGCTATTCACTACGGCAGTTCCCGGTCTTCGGCGCCTTTTGTACCTGTAAACTGCGGGGGTATTCCGGAATCCTTGCTTGAAAGCGAATTGTTCGGGCATGTCAAGGGAGCATTTACCGGAGCAACCGAATCTCGGGCAGGTTTCTTTCATGCTGCCGATGGCGGCACCATCTTTCTTGACGAAGTCAGCGATATGAGCCTGGCCATGCAGGTCAAACTTCTCCGTGTGCTGCAAGACAAGGAAATCTGTATGGTTGGATCGAGCCGAGCGCGAAAAGTGGATGTGAGGATTCTGGCTGCAACAAATAAAAACTTGCACGAGTTAGTAAAAAAGGATTCTTTCCGCGAAGATCTTTTTTATCGCCTCAATGTCATTACAATATTTATGCCGCCTTTGAGAGAAAGGGACGATGATATACTATTGCTGGCTCGTAATTTTGTGGTCAAGTTTGCAGCCGAAGTGGATAAACCTGCTCCCCGCTTTTCCGATAAGGCCTTGCAAAGTCTAAGAAACTATGATTGGCCCGGCAATGTCAGAGAACTTGAGAATGTAGTCCAACGCCTGGTGGTCATGACTGATGGGGACCTTATCGAGGTTCCTGATTTACCTTGCCTTATGCGTTTCTCAGCCCTACAAAAAACGGGTTTTACCAGGACCCTTGCAGAAGTTGAGGCCGAATACATCAGCAATGTCCTTGCGAGCGTGGAAGGAAACAAGACCCACGCAGCAGAGATCCTCGGTATCGATAGAAAAACCTTGCGGCAGAAGCTAAAGAAAATCGAAGATCGCTCTTCCTGACGCTAAAGTACCGGGCAAATTCTCCTCGCTGGTTCAAAATGCCCCTATTGCATTCTTTTGCTTTGGTCTTTCCCTGCAAATTCTTACGCACTGCCTTGATGAAATTATTTTTGTTAAATCCTTTATTTTCCTCCAATTATCCCTCCAATTTTGTTTCGGCCTATGGTGCTTAGCTCATATATAAACTTCTATCCGTCTCTATTTTTGAGATGGTATGGTTTTTGCACTTGTTCAGATTGCCACAAAATAAGCAAAGTAAGGAATATATTATGTTAGGTAATACCGGATATCCCACTTTGTGTTCCACATGCAAGCATGCTTCCACTTGCACTTTCCCAAGGGACCCCCAAAGACCATCGTTTTATTGCGAAGAATTTGAAATTGAAATTACTCCACATAGGAAAACTGCCGGAGGCGATAAACTGCGACCGATGTTGCCTGATATTGCGGAGGTTAAAGAGTCAACGCGATTAGTGGGACTGTGCTGCGATTGTGAGAACCGCCAAGATTGTGTTTTCCCAAAACCTGAGGGGGGTATCTGGCATTGTCAGGAGTATCGATAGAATGAAACAAAAAGCTGTTCTTTCAAGCAGTGACCACGTCGAGACGCATCAAGATGTTGATCCAATGACTATCCTAAAGATCGTTAATAAACACAACGAGGAGAGAGGCGGCCTCATTGCAATCCTTGAGGCAATCCAGACTGAATATGGATATCTTCCTGAAAAGGCGCTCAGAATAGTCAGTGACAGAACGCATCGCTCTCTGGTTGATGTATATGGTGTTGCTACATTCTATCGTTCCTTTAGTCTTAAACCCAGAGGAAAGCATCTTGTATGCGCGTGTCTCGGGACAGCCTGCCATGTCCGAGGTGCACCAAGAATTGTCGAGGAGCTGGAGGCACAGCTTGGAATCCAGGCGGGAGAAACAACCGAGGATAAAGAATTTACTTTGGAGACAGTAAACTGCCTTGGCGCTTGTGCTCTAGGGCCGGTAGTGGTTATCGATGGCCACTACTTCTCACAAGTCAGAAAATCCGGAATTAGCCAGCTATTGGATGAAGCCCGGACGGGATTTGACAAAACTGAAATAGGCAAGGACAAACGCATTTTCCCCCTTGATGTAAATTGTCCCCATTGCAATCGCAGCCTGATGGACGAAACTTTTACCATTGACGGCTACCCGTCAATAAAAGTGACCATTTCCTTTAACCATGAGGAAGGTTGGCTCAATCTCTCCTGCCTGTATGGTAGTTACAATGTTTCAACGGAATTGGATGTCCCACTGGACGCCATAGTGAAATTTCTTTGTCCGCATTGTCGAGTGGAAATACCCAGCACATCTGATTGTGCAACGTGCAGGGCGCCGATGGTGCCGATGCTGGTCAATGGCGGGGGCATAGTGAAAATTTGCTCGCGCCGCGGATGTAAAAACCATATGTTGGACTTGATCTGACTAATACAACACGATGCAAATCAGTGGATAGATATAGGTCATTATGTAAGGTAGCGATATGCTAAGATTATCTTCTACAAGTGAGCTGAAGGAATTGCGGAGCGTGCTTTCTGATGCCGATGACGAAAACAAACACTGCATCGTTATTCCCACAGGCACGTGTGGGCAAGCCAGTGGGGCTGGTGACCTTATCCGTGTGGCTAAACGCGAGATTTTGGCGAAGGGCCTGACTCAAAAGATTCGTCTTCGCATCACTGGGTGCCACGGTTTTTGCCAAATGGAGCCCTCCGTGCTCGTCGAACCTCGCCGGGTGTTTTACCCACGGATTGGCCTTAAAGAGATGGAACGTATTGTCGAGGTTGTGGCCCATGACGAGGTGCTCGAAGATCTGCTTTTCAGGGATCCGGAAACTGGTAATCCAGTGGAAAAGCAGGATGATATACCTTTTTTCAACAGACAGGTTCGTAGGCTCCTTGCCTGGAATGAGAAAGTCGATCCTATCCGCATTTATGATTATATTAAGGCTGGCGGATATTCGGTGTTGGTAAAAGTATTTACCAAAGGCAGCCCTGCTGGGATTGTCAGAGATGTCAAAAATTCCGGATTGCGGGGCCGAGGCGGCGGCGGCTTTCCTACGGGATTGAAATGGGAACTGCTGGCGAGACAGCCAGGTAACAGCGGCAAGTTCCTCGTGTGCAATGCCGACGAGGGGGATCCGGGTGCATACATGGACCGTAGCATTCTCGAAGGTAATCCGCATAGCATCATTGAGGGGATGCTCATAGGTGCTTATGGAACCGGAGCGACCGAAGGCATAGTATACGTCCGCAAAGAATACCCACTCGCAATCAGGCATCTTGGCGTTGCGCTGCAACAGGCACGCGAACTCGGCCTTCTGGGCCCAAACATCCTCGGTACGGGCTTTTCATTTGATATCAAGATGGTCAGAGGTGCCGGGGCGTTTGTTTGCGGTGAGGAGACGGCACTGATACGTTCGGTTGAAGGCAGGATGGGAGAGCCGCGTCAGAGACCACCCTTCCCGGTACAGAAAGGTATTGAAGGCAAGCCTACTGCAATTAATAACGTGGAAACTTGGGCCAACATCCCGCTGATTTTTCGGCTTGGCGCCAGGGAATTCGCGAAAATAGGCACTACAAACAATTCAGGCACGAAGATATTCAGTCTGGTGGGCAAGGTCAAGAACACCGGACTGGTCGAAGTGCCAATGGGCATGACAATCAAAAAAATTGTCTATGATATCGGCGGCGGCTCCGTAGGTAGGGCGAAAATAAAGGCGGTTCAGACAGGTGGACCATCCGGCGGCTGCATCCCTGCCGAGATGTTTGATTTGCCCGTAGATTACGACAGCTTGACCGAAGCGGGCTCAATAATGGGTTCGGGCGGCATGATAGTCATGGACCAGAACACCTGTATGGTCGATATCGCCAAGTATTTTATGAATTTCCTCAAAGATGAGTCGTGCGGCAAATGTTATACCTGTCGAAAAGGCACACAGAGAATGCACGAGATTCTCGACGATATCTCCAGGGGCAAAGGAACACTCGGACACTTGGACCTTCTTAAAGAATTGGCGGAAGTGGTCAAGGATACCACAATGTGTGGTCTTGGACAGACAGCGTCCAATCCGGTGCTTAGTACCCTGCGTTACTTCCGTGATGAGTATCAACGTCACGTCGTTGAGAAAAAGTGTGACGCTTTCGTTTGCAAAGATTTGGTAGGAGCGCCGTGCCAGAGCGCCTGTCCCCTGGGCACTGAAGCCTGGCGATATACCGCTCTAATCGAAAAGGGTCAATACGATGAGGCTTATAAGGTCATCAGGGAACCTAATCCCCTCCCGTCAATTTGTGCCCGAGTTTGTGATCGCAAGTGCGAGACAAGATGCAATCACGCTGTCAGCGGGGGCCAGGGCATTGCAATTCGAGCCTTGAAAAGGTTTATCACCGACCGTGTTGATCCCGCAGTTTATAAGCCCGTCAGAAAGCACACGGATATTGTCAGTCCTACAAGGGTGGCGGTCGTAGGATCAGGTCCCGCTGGGCTCGCCGCAGCCCATTACCTTTCCCTATCTGGTTTCAAAGTGACGCTTATCGAGTCCGAAAATCAACCGGGTGGAATGCTGCTCAGTTGTATCCCTGCTTACCGCCTGCCACGTGACGTCCTACGCAGGGAGATGGAATTGTTGCTGGACGAGAACATCACGCTTAGATGCGGAACCACGCTTGGACGCGACATAACTATCGACGAGCTCTTCAAGGATAGTTTTAAGGCGGTGTTCCTCGCTATTGGATCAGACAAGAGCTGGCATTTGGGCCTCGAAGGAGAAAATGTTAGGGGGGTCTATCCATCCATGCAGTTCCTCAAAGCGTTTAATTTGAGAGGTGAGGAATTAGCCAAAGGACATGTTGGGATCATCGGCGGTGGCAATTCCGCCGTGGATGCAGCAAGAGTGGCTATTCGCCAGAAGAAAGTCAAAAGCGTCACCCTTCTTTACCGCCGAACGACCCAGGAAATGCCTGCTTATGCTGAAGAAGTCGATGCGGCTATAGAGGAGGGTATCAAACTTGAAACGCTGGTTTCCCCGGTCAAAATACGTTACATAGGAGCGGCCGAGGCCGAGGGAGTAAGAGTCGAAACTTTTGTTTCACCGATAAAGATAGATTCCGAGCACGGACACTTGGCTGATATCAGATGCGTCAGAAACGAGCTGGGTGAGATGGACTCAAGCGGACGGCGTAAGCCCGTTCCCATTCCAGGCACCGAGTTCACCATACCTTTAGATACAATGATAGTTGCTATTGGTGAACGCCCGGACAGCGACTGCCTGACATCAATGGGGCTGGAAGTTGGCAAGAGCGGCAGGCTCCACGTTGATACCGAGACCTTGTGCACAAACCGGCCGGGTGTATTCGCCGGCGGAGACCTTGTTACTGGGCCTAATACTGTCGTTGATGCTATCGCTGCCGGTAAAAAGGCAGCCGCAATTATAGAACGCTACCTGAGTGGCAAAGAGCTCAGGGAACCTCCGGAAACTAAACTACCAAAATTCTTCATAGAGCCTGCAGAGATCAGGGACGAAGAGTATGAGGAAGCGGCAAGAGTAGAGCCTGCCACCATCTCTGTCAAATCGAGGAAGAACAGCTTTGCCGAAGTGGAGATGGCATTGTCGAAAGAAGAAGCAACACGGGAGGCCCGGAGGTGTCTTAGATGCGATCTGGAGTTCACGCAGCCTAAGAACGATGGAGAATACGAACTCGCGGCACTCGAGGAGAAATCCGTATGATTACTTTGAAGATAAATGGTTTGGATGTCTCAGTTGAGCAAGGTACAACCGTACTGGAAGCCGCTACGTTTTTGGGATTCCCGATTCCGACACTGTGTCATATGGACAGTCTGTCACCCTACGGGGCATGTCGGCTCTGTGTGGTAGAGATAGGAGAAGAGCCAGGAGCGAAGTTGGTTTCTTCCTGCACTTATCCGGTTGAAGAAGGTCTCAAGGTGCGTACGGCATCGAATAGAGTGCTAAGGGCACGCAGGATGATTCTTGAGCTGTTGCTGGCTTCCTGCCCGCAGTCAAAAACTATTCAGGACCTTGCCTCTGCACACGGAATTCGTCAGCAGCGGTTCCGGCAGGAATACGAGGACTGTATTCTTTGCGGGCTGTGTGTACGGATGTGCGCCGAACAGATGATGGCTAAGGCCATCGGCTTCCGCAACCGCGGCGAGAACAGAAGTATCGGTACGCCGTTCGATGTTAAATCCGACGTTTGCCGACTCTGCGGTGGCTGTATGTATGTCTGCCCGGCCTGCCAGCTTCGCTGCACGTATAATGAGCCGGAAAAAGCAATCTGTGGCGGCTGCGCAAATCTAACGCCGCCTTGCTTGGAAAAGGAATGCTTTGACGATATGATGTGCTACATGGATCCCTGTGTAGCCTGCGAGATTGAGGTTAAAACCGAGAAGAAATAGGTAAGGCACGAAAGGAGCAAAATTCAATGTCAGTAACCCTATCGAAAATAAATGCTTCGGCAGCAACTCTTACAAAGAACCGAACCGTGGATTCAGTAGTGCCCGCTTCCGGTATGTGTGTCACCTGTGTGGATGGATGCATCGGAATGTGTGAGATTGGCAAGTCCGCATATCGGGGCCACGAGGTTATCTATCCCCAACCCTTCGGTGTTGTAACTACCGCCGCAGAGAAAACCTATCCCGTTGACTATTCACACTTTAACATCATGGGCACTGCCGTTGGAGCACATGGTATCGAGCCTGACAGCGACAAGGCCATTTTCCCCGCCGTCAATTTGGAAGTTGCCTTCGGTCACGATAATGGAATTAAGTTCCGCTGTCCGTGGGGCATCCCGGGTATCGGTTCGACAAGTATCGCCAAAAACAACTGGGAGGGTTTGGCTATTGGCTCTGCTCTGGCGGGAACGGGTCTTACTATTGGTGAAAATGTTGTGGGTATGGATACTGAGGCCGTAATCAAGAACGGCCGCGTGGTTGATACGGCCGACCTGAAGAGGCGGGTGAAACTCTATAAAGACTATCAGCAAAACGGTTACGGTGCCATCGTTGTCCAGGCAAATATTGAGGATACGCGTCTTTGTGCGCAGGAATATGCAATCGAAAAACTCGGTGTTGAATTCGTGGAACTCAAATGGGGTCAGGGTGCCAAGGACATCGGCGGCGAAGTCAAAATCAGGGAACTCGAAAAGGCGCAACTGCTGTATGAGCGAGGCTACGTTGTCCTGCCGAATCCGACCGATCCGGACGTCATCAGAGCTTTTGAGCGGGGAGCATTCAAAGAGTTTGAACGTCATTCACGGGTTGGTATGGTCACAGAAGAATCATTCGCCAAAAGGGTGGAAGAATTACGTAAAGCCGGTGCAAAATATGTCTTTCTTAAAACCGGTGCCTATCGCCCGGCAGACCTGGCGCGCGCCATTTTCTTCTCTTCTCGCTACAAAATCGATCTGCTGACGGTCGATGGTGCCGGCGGCGGCACAGGAATGAGTCCATGGCGCATGATGAACGAATGGGGTGTCCCTCCGGTATACCTGCACTCGCTTCTGTACAAATACGCGAAGCAGCTCGCCAGTAAAGGCAAGTACCTGCCTGCACTGGCTGTGGCCGGCGGTTTTGCCTTTGAAGACCAGATTTTCAAAGGGCTTGCTATGGGTGCACCGTTTGTCAAGCTGGTTGGTATGGCCAGAGCACCGATCGCCGCGGCCATGGTGGGCAAGACGATCGGACGCACGATTGATGATAACCAGGTCCCTGTGTATATTGAGCGTTTTGGGAATTCGAAGGATGAGATATTTGTAACAGCAAGCTCGTTACGTAAAGAAATCGGCAATGATGAATTTGAAAAGCTCCCTACCGGAGCGCTGGGCCTCTATACTTATTATGAACGTCTTTCCCAGGGCCTGCGTCAGCTAATGGCCGGAAGTCGTAAGTTTGCTGTCTCGCATATAGCACGGGATGATATAGCAGTCCTGACACGTGAGGCAGCGGAAATCAGTGGGATTCCATTTGTTATGGAAGTGGATCAAGAGGAGGTCGACAAAATTCTGAGTAGCTGAAAGCTTGTTTTTGCTCCGGTAGAAACAAGTTTATGTGGTGTCAGTCTTTATAAATAGGGCGCTGATGCGAAGACTGGAGGCGGGGGGATTCGAACCCCCGTCCCGAGATGCTTCAAGACAAGCGTCTAC
>CAZFOQ010000145.1:0-9964 GCA_964520535.1 uncultured Pirellulales bacterium
TGGAAGCGTTAGCTCCAGCCGCTTAAACCATTGATATAAATGCGAAAGTTTACAATTAGTTGCTTTAAGTTATTTAGTTTAGAATCTATAGAACAAGCCAAGAGAAATTACCGGATAAAACTTCAAGGAATCTAAGTCATCTTCGATGTCTTTTCTTTCCTTTTCGAGGTCGGCTTCGAGTCCAGCTGCCACTCCAGTTGCCGACAAAGCAACATCAGGAGAATCTGTAAAAGCAACGCCTAAATCTATAGTAAATCCCCATCTCTTGTGGTGAGTTAGCGGATTGCCCCAGCCAATTCCTACATAAGGAGCCAGACCATCGATATCAACACTTCCGGACAAGGTGCCTATATCACTCCAATCATACGGACTATCACCAATTGTTTCAGTTTCTCCGGCAATTCCTGTTGCTTTCAGATCGATTTCATTATTCATTGAAATAAAGCCGCCGCTAATACGAAAAGAGTCATCGAAGATATGCCAATCGACTAATGCCGAGAAAGAATAAAAATCCAAACCAAGATCGTATTCAATATCATCCAGTTCATCATCGTAATCTAAATCGAGCATATTTAAACCGACTCTGGCATTAACATTCGGAGTGATTCCCGTGGTAAAATCCCCGCCGAGTCCTAATGTGCCGCCTTTGCCTGAGACAGCAAATCTTCCGGTATCCTGACACCCCGCTCCACAAGAAAGTAAAACAGATAAGATCAATAAAATTACATTTAATTTCCTTTCCATGGCATTACCTTCCTTTCTATTTAGGTTATTGCTGCATCTTACAATTCTCTCTACTATCCCGTCACTCTAACGTGAATTTTCCTTTAGTCCCGAACGAATCCTCACAAAACCGCGTTCTATGTAAATTTGGGTAAAGCATAGGCAAATGACTGTTAAGTAATCTCACAGCTTATCATTGGCTTGTCAAGACATTCTTTTCATTGCGTTTATATTTACGTAAAAAGCGTTGCCGGCCAATCAATATAGTATTAGGTGACTAATATAATCCTCTTTTATAAACCAATCAATATAAAAAAGCCAGATTTCACATGCAGGTTCCTGTGTAAAGATTCTATTTTTAAGAATTGAGATAATAAATATTGTGATTGTCTCAGATTTTCATAGAAAAACAGGATGAACGTTGTTACATTGCTTTGTAGTATATAACAGTTTGCGAGTATAAACAGATTAGGAGAATTACAAATGAACAGATTATTCCGGCTTATTGGATTAGTGACGGTGGTTGTCTCTGCGGGTTGTCATTCGGATATTGTCTGCACCGAACGCCTCATGATGCTTGAGCATAAATGTGTTCACCTGGCACCTCTCAATAGCGAGGACCCACATGTAGGGCAGGTCTTAAGAGATGCTCTTGAAAAAGAACTGATCAGGCAGGGAATTGCACTGTGTGGCTCTGATACTGCAACCGTTTTTATCACCGGATCAACTTTTTTAACAATGCGGGGCACAGCATCCGCATCAAGTCAGTCAATAGAAAGTGTATCTATAGTGGCTAAAGACAACAGTGGTGAAGTTTTATTATCTGCTTCATACGACAATAAGGATCGACTAACAGCCGGCAGAGTTGCCAAGGAATTTGGTTCTGCCTTAGCCGGTAAGCTAAAATAAAAATATCAAAGTGGATTTGGGAATCTTTGTTGTTTGGCCTTGTGTTTTTTTTTGCTGCCTTGCGATTAATTCGTGAAGATTTTTCGCAGGATGTTCATCAGCGTTTTCGGCCTGCGGGAAATGTATATTCTATTTACCTTGAGGCTTTTTTGTCCTTTCGTACATCTCCAAATCGAAGATCAAAATTCCTCTTCCAACTCCGGCCAAGTCACCTCTTTTAGCAAACTGAAATGCCATATATCGGCCTTCGTCACTTACCACAGGATTTGTAGACTTGTAGCCGGGATAGTCTGCAAAGAACGTCAGGCGTTCTGTCCGTCCGGAGCCGTCCAGAGCAAGCTTATAGATGTCGTTGTAATGTATTCCTTTGCCACTATGCTTATCGCATTCGACCAGTGTATGTTTGCCGTCGGGAAAAATCCCTTCCGGCTCATCATACTGACTCGGCGCCTGTGAATAATTAACCACCTTGCCTGTCTCGATATCCAATCCCATAACTTCCGTGCCCTGGTAGTTGTAAGCACTGAATATCAGTTCTTTCTCATCCGGGGGACGGAAGTTCTGCGTCTCCAGATAGCACTTAAACGGCAAATCTCGCTTGTCTAAAATCTTCTTCTTGTTTGCCAGTTCCGGTTTGCCGTTTTTATATACGATATCTGCCAGGTAGAACGCCCCTTGCTGTGTCCAGGCAATCCGCATGTGCTTACGAGAAACAGCAGGCCCTTCAGAACACTTTTCGCCGAGCGGCACCGGCGGGCCCGAAAGGTCCTTATTCAATACCCACAACTCGGCGTTCTTCTCGCTTCGGCTCGCCTGTGGGTCTTTTGTATCGAATTGCCGCGATCCGGAAAGGAGGATATCGCCGTTTGCCAGATAAAGTGCACGCGTATAACCTTCGTGGTAGTAGTGGCCTGTCTTTTGGCGGATGGTCTTTGTCTTTAATTCCACTTCATAAACGTCCCCGAATGTTTTCTCAATGAACAAAATACGTTTTCCATCGTGCGAGAAATCTGCTCTCTGACCAAAGTGAGTTACCCGCTTTATATGCGGCGGCAACTCATCCAACGGTGAGAAGCTATCTTTGCTTGTGGAATCTCCAAAACAACTCGTAAATAAAACTCCCACAAAAACTAAAAACCAAATTCTGCCTTTTTTATTCCGCATAATTTTTCCCTTTTACTCAATATTTCATTCTGCTCATCTTTCATTATCTGCAAATATTTTTCTCAAAATTTTAATTAATGTTCTCGGCTCAAAGTAATTCTTTTCAAGTTTTAAATATGCTACTTTCGGTTCCGGGATTCGAACTTTCCCTGAGATATTCGCGAACAGAGTCTGAGCATTGTCACTTTGATCTTTTTCGAACGTAAATATCAAATCCTGGTCCGACGCAACGATGCTTTTTATATCCCACTTGCTTGCCTTGATTCGCAGCTCAGCCAAATCCAGCAACAAACCGACCTCATCCGGCACCGGGCCATAAACATCCATCAACTCGCCCCGGATTTGTTCCAGGTCTTCGGTGACTCTTGCAACGGCGATTTTACGATAGGCATCCATTCGGTTTCTGTTAATAGGGATATAATCTTTGGGTATATAAGTGGCAAATCCCAAATCGACTACTGCTGTCGGGATCGGTTCAATCGGCTCGTTTTTCAATCCCTTAACAGCATCGGCTAACAATTCGCAATACATCTGATAGCCTACTGTTTGGATATGACCGGATTGCTCGGGTCCTAATATATTGCCTGCCCCTCGAATTTCCAGGTCCCGCAGGGCGATTTGAAATCCGGCACCTAAATGGGAATATTCTTCAATGGCTTTTAATCGTTTTGCTGCCAGCGGAGTAATTGGTCGTGACATAGGCAGCAGCATATATGCGTATGCCCGATGTTTATATCTGCCCACTCTGCCACGAAGTTGATGCAGTTCGGCCAGACCGAACCTGTCTGCGTCGTTGATGAAAATTGTGTTGGCATTGGGTATATCCAGCCCTGATTCGATAATCGTTGTACACACGAGCACATCGGTGTTTCCCATTACAAATTCTATCATCGCTGTTTCGAGCTCGTTCTTGGCCATCTGCCCGTGTGCGATGCCAACCTTGGCGTCACTGGCCAGCTTCTGAATTTCCCAGGCTTTCTTCTCAATGGTCTTGACCCTGTTATGCAGGAAAAACACTTGTCCCTGACGATTCAGTTCCCGGTAAATTGCTTTAGTGATGAGTTGTTTATCGTAGGCGGTCACTTTTGTAACGATGCTCCGCCGGTCCAGAGGCGGTGTCCCTAAAGAGCTTATATTACGCAGGCCTAATAGTGACATATGCAGTGTTCTCGGGATCGGTGTAGCTGTCATCGTAAGAATATCGACGTTGATACGCAGCTTTTTTAACTTCTCTTTGTGTTCCACTCCAAACCTCTGCTCTTCGTCGATTATTAAAAGCCCCAAATCCTTAAATCCAATATCCCCGCTGAAGAGCCGATGTGTCCCTATAAGCACATCGATTTTTCCTGCCTTTGTACGTGTGATAATGTCCCTGGCTTCTTTTGAAGTCTTAAACCGATTTAGAACCTCGATCCAGACCGGGAAATCCGCAAATCGCTCGGTAAAAGTTCTGCTGTGCTGCGTGCTTAAAACAGTTGTTGGTGCCAGGACAGCAACCTGTTTTCCATTCTCAACCGTCTTAAATGCTGCCCGCATGGCAAGTTCCGTCTTACCGTAACCCACGTCACCGCAGAGCAGTCTATCCATCGCCACAGGCTGTTGCATATCCGCTTTGATTTGCTCAGCGGCTGTGGTTTGGTCGGGCGTTTCCTGATAGGCGAAAGATTCTTCGAATTCCACCTGCCAGCTCGAATCCTGGGAAAATGCGGTTCCTCCGGCTGCCTGCCGCTTCGCTTGGACTTCAAGCAATGCTGCGGCCAGGTCCTGAACGGAACGCGCAACTTTTTCTTTTTGCTTGAGCCATTTTTTTGAGCCGACCTTGCTCAACCTCGGCCGCGTTGGACTCGTGCCGATATATTTCTGAACCAGTGCAATATTGCGAACTGAAACCTGGATTTTCACATGGTCGGCGTATTCAATCGTGAGATACTCATTCGTACCGGATTTTTCCTGTATCGTCTCTATTCCCAAAAATTTACCAATGCCGTACGAAGCATGCACAACATAATCACCTTCCTGCAAATCGCTTAGACTGTCCACCGGTGCTGTTGCCCTCGCGGGTCTGCGTCTTTGCCGAAGCGTATATTGCCCGAACAGTTCGTGATGACTGATGACAATCGTACGTAGAGAATTTATGACAAAGCCCTGGTGGATAAAACCTAATAGCAGCTTAAATCGAGACGGAATTTCCTTTTTAACGTCTCTGATAATTTCAGAAACTCGCTTAAGCTCCGCTGAACTCTCGCAGTAAAGCAGCACATATTTGCCTTGTTTTGCTTCTGTTACCAACTCCTCGAGCGCGGCTTTATGACCGGCCCAGATTGAAGTTGCCTTATGCTGAAACTGCTGCACACTTTTTATGTCCACTCTGATGAAATCGCCCGGCTGCGATGTGGCAAATCTACAGATATGCAGTTGCGTAAAATTCTTCGTAGCGGCGAAAATATCCGTCCAGCTAAAAAGCCGGCTTGCATCTTCTGCCCTGGCTGTAAATACCTGTGCAACTTCTTCAATCTCGTTCGGCTCTTCAAAAATTATTATTGTATCTTTCGGCAGGATATTCAAAAACAGCTCTCTTTGTTCTACCACAGTTCCACATACCGCTGAGATAATTTTGATGCTCTCTATTTGCTGACTTGAACGTTGTGTATCCAGATTTATTTGGCGGATGCTTTCAATGGTGTCACCGAAGAATTCAATCCTGAATGCTTCGGTACCCTGTGAGGACACATTAGGTTCTTTACCTAATAAGACCTTTTCATTAATCAGCGGAGCATAGATGTCAATAATCCCGCCGCGGCGAGCAAACTGACCGGGCAAATCTATCCTGTTGACGTGCTCAAATTCGTTTTCGACCAGCCACCCGACCAGTATTTCAGGCGAGACCTGCTGTTCAATTTGCAATCGGAGACTGCTTGCTTCTATTGCCTGAGGTTTTGGTATCGGCTGACAAAGTGCCTGTATCGACGCCGGAATAAAAAATTCGCCCCCACCCAGGTCAGATTCGAGATACGAGATACGAGATACGAGCCTTAACCTCTCAGCCCGGATTTCATCGGTTGCATCAGCCAGATCCTCCTGGCCTTCCCAGGCGCTCATAGGCTCAACTCTTTTGCAGCCGAATGTTTGTACATCATCGGCAACCTTCTCGGCATCATCAATATGGGGGCATATGTACAGAATCGGCCGTTTATTTTTTTTTGATATGTAAGCTCCGAGGCATCGGGCGAACGATCCCCACGTCCCCTCGACTTTGACGACCTCTGCGCCGTAGGCAGAGCTTTCAAGCCGAGCTATTATCTCCTTGACTTTCTTGTCTTGCCCAAGCTCCATATAGCCATTGTACGTCAAAGTGAAGCGTCAAACAATGGCGCATTCCCAAGTAAGCAGGGGGAGTAAAGAAATTTAGTCCTGTATTTCACCCTGAGTTTTTCTCTGGCTTATTGCATTTAGAATATTACGCTTATCGCTCTCAAGTGCCAGCTTATCCAGCCTGTCCAGAATCGCACGTTCGCCGGCGGGACAAAAGCTTGGATTATTTATCAGCGTTAAAAGTACATTTTCTTTTGAACTCTCAAGCACGAGCTTATCAAAAACCGCCTGAATAAGATGAATCTGCGCCTCCGGGCCAAGATAGTCTCGTCCGGCAATTTTTTCATATGCATCCCGCTTGTGTGACTCCAGAACCAGCTTACCAACCGCATCGATCTCAGCGATTGTCCCATCCGGGGGCTGATGTCTACTTGGTTGCCTCGAATGCCTTTCCTCTTCATCCACTACCACAACACAGCCGTGTAGGCAAACCACAATGAAAAGTAATCCGATAGCCAGGAAGCCTTTTTTCATCGTTTGTTCTCCCGAATAGTAAATTTGTAATTTTCACTTCTGTCACGCGCACAATATCAAATGCGGATAGTTTAGTCAAATCTTATTCCGAGCCTGCTTAACAAATCACTGCAGAGGATTACATTGCTGGGAGCGATTTCATCATACAATTTTCTAAATAAGTGTTGAGAAACATTAAATAATGTTGTAATATATAAAGCACAATAGATTGACTGCAATTTACCTGTGGGCTTGGTATTATCAAGAGGAAGGTGGCCAGAACAATATGGCTAAGCTGCGGTTTATAGCGAAAAGCACACAGAATAGTTGCTCGGAAAAGATTATCAGAGGTTGGCAAACATGAATCGCAAAAGCAAATGGTTCAAACACAACACAGGAGCATTTACATTAATCGAACTATTGGTGGTTATTGCTATCATTGCTCTTTTAATGGCAATCCTGACACCCGCTCTGCATAAAGCCAAGGAATCAGCAAAGGAAACAATTTGTAGATCAAACTTGAGAGGTGTGGGGCTGGGTATCTTGCTATATCTGCAGGACAATGATTTCAAAATTGCGGATTCACGTGGGACCAATGAGTTCCAGTGGTACGATGCATCGGGCAATTTAAGAAGTACCAATGACAGAGAGGCTTATTGGGGTGTCGCCTATATGGATTATATCAAAGAGACAAAGATCTTTGGCTGTCCCAGCTTCAGGCATGTGGCCGAATTAATATACCCTGAAGATCCGACGCTGATTCACGAGGCAGCGTTTGGTCTTAATTCTTTTATCAGCGATGAAAAGACAACGGCTTTACCAAATCATTCAAAGATTATTGTTGCTCACGATCATGCTGAGCCCAAGATGGAGCAGGGAACCCGGGACATGTTTTTTAACGACGGTCCCGGAACCGAGAATTTAACGCATTATCGGCAGGGGGGCGGACGCGCACAATTCTATCGGGGGATTTTCAGACATAGTATCAGACATAGTGACGCCTTCAAAACAGGCGGAAGAGCAAATATCCTGTGGCTGGATGGACATGTTGAGCCTATTGAAGAGACTACCGGAGATGATGTGCCTGAGGTGTGGTACACTGGCGGAATTGAACAAGACTGGGGCGGCTAAAATAAACCTAATTTTAATTTCTGATGCTGTAACCTGAGATTTGCACAAGGTGCAATTTACGAGTTACATAAAACGAGTTTTCCCATGGGTTATTGTGCACTTTTCCTCTTGAAAAACCAGCTTTTACAGCATATATTTCTCACAGCGGTTATATCCTGTCTTCTGCAGCTAAGAGTGAAAGTTCTATCTCATGTTAATCGTTTGATGGGCATTTACGGGGACGAAGTTTAAAATAAAGTAAAAGTCAAAAGGTAAAAGTAAAAAATAATAGAATTTTAAGATGTGCACTTAAAACCATAAAATTAATGGTCATGAAAAAAAATATTAAAAGGTTGTTATTCTGGACATCTCGGATTTTATGTCTTTTATTTGCCGTCTCGACAGCCTTGGCACAGGAGGCATTGTCTCTAAAAGACACCAAGAAGAACGATCAATTGTCCGTAGAATATCGGCTGGTTTGGGCGGATGAATTTAATAAGGATGGTCCGCCTGATCCGTGCAACTGGACCTATGAGCGAGGTTTTGTCCGGAATCAGGAGCTACAGTGGTACCAGCCGGACAATGCGCGATGTGAAAACGGCCTGCTTATCATTGAGGGCCGACGCGAACAAAAGCCGAATCCCCGTTACAATCCTGGCAGTAATAACTGGAAGGAAAACAGGGAATTTGCCGAGTATACATCCGCAAGTATGACGACCCGGCGTTTGCATAGCTGGATGTACGGCCGTTTCGAAATGCGAGGCCGAATCGATACTCGTGACGGCCTTTGGCCCGCCTTCTGGACGTTAGGTGTTAAAGGGCAGTGGCCGAGTAACGGCGAAATTGATATTATGGAATACTATCGAGGTATGCTTTTAGCGAATGCCGCCTGGGCCACGGAAAAACATTGGGTGCCGAAGTGGGACGATACCCGAAAGCCAATCACCGAATTCGACGATCCCAACTGGTCGGAGAAGTTTCACGTGTGGCGAATGGACTGGGATCCTAACAGCATCAAGCTTTATGTTGATGATTTACTGCTCAATACGGTGGATCTAAAAGAAACGATCAATAAGGACCAGCAGGGGAAAAATCCTTTCCGCCAGCCGCATTATATCATCCTCAATCTTGCTATAGGCGGAAAAGCAGGGGGCGATCCATCGAAAACGGAATTCCCGGCGAAATTCGAGGTGGATTACGTTCGGATATATCAAAAGCAATAGCTATTATAGTATTATCACTATGTAGATTGTAAAAGGTGATGTAAGGAATTCTGTTTGACTTGTTCTAAAGAGGTTTGATGATGGGATTTTCTTTGCTCGATAAAAAAGGTCTTGCGAAATGCCTTTTTGATACGGATATTGATCCGGAGAAATTTTCTCTGCATATTTCCGAGATTCAGCCGGGTCAAAGCTCTCACGTTTTTCATGAGCATGGCGGCATAGAAGCGATCTATGTGTTCTACGGCGAGGGAGTCGTTGAAGTCGAAGCCCAACAGAATCCAATCGGTCCCAATGAAGCCGTTGTTATGGATGCATCCAAATCCCACGGTTTAACGAACACCGACACAAAGCCGCTGCGTTATATGGTTATCAAAACTGGTTGAAAGCTTCTATGCAAGTTTTTAATTGTTAATGGCACAGGTTCGAACCATTCATGATATCATCGAACGTTTTCGCACGAACTGGCGGGGATATATCCGCCGATATTGGATATTCCTTGCTCTGACCATTCTCGCAGCAATGGCAGACATGTTCTCGACAGTTTACTTCATGCATGTCGAGGGCGCAGATATTGAAAGACACCCGACTATTCGCCTTCTCTCATTTTTTCTGGGGCCTATGATCGGTCCCATCATCGGGAAATTCTGGCAGCTCGCGGCGATCTTTGCTGTGACGGTATATTTGCGCCGTTGGGCTGTTTACATTTTCATTACTGTTATCATTCTATATTCCTGGGCGGCATGGTATAATATCTGGGGACGATATATATACTATCCCTTACTCATAGAATTTCTTGATCATTTGATTGAGTAAACTTTCGCATTTTTTAGGCGGCTGATTTTAATATTCTGCCGCAATTCTACGGGTTTCAACCCGTAGATGAAGTTATCCGACGAAGTCGGACGGGTGTAGCCCGAAGCGGCAATGCCACGGGTTTTAACCCGTGGTTGTTTACTGATTTATCAATATAAACATATCGACCAGCCGATGTCTTTATTGGATCTAAAATT
>CAZFOQ010000146.1:0-9925 GCA_964520535.1 uncultured Pirellulales bacterium
TCTGTCGATTATACTCTCACTTTAAGTGGTACAGTTTTTGGGGAGCAGGCCACTTCAACTATTTAGCCCCAAAGCCTGCTTTGGGGGGTATCTTTTTTACCCAAAGCCCGCTTTGGGGGTATCTTTTTTACCCAAAGCCCGCTTTGGGGATTTCGATATTGAGCCATGACCGAGGCTTTTATTTTGCCCTCGTGTTTATTGTTCACCTTTATTTTTCTTGCGCTTTTGGACAGGCGATATTAAAATAAACGACGGCTGGTGTGAGCTTTAAGCAAGACTGTGGAAGATATGAAATTGTTTGAAGGTATAAAGCTAAAAGATTCAATCGAAGTAAAAGCGTCACCGGAAAAGGTCTTCGAGTGGCTCTGCCAGCGGATGAAAGATAAGGCATCTTATCAAGCCTGGCACCCGGATCATGTGGACATTCGCTGGATCAAGGGTGAGCCTTTGCAGGAAGGTTCGATCGTCTATGCCGAGGAGTATCTTCATGGGGATCTGCATAAACTTAAATTTCGTATTACTAAAAATGTGCCGAACAGGGAGATTCAATACAGGTCTCTTTTTCCATTGTTGCTTTTAGCGCCTGGGAACAAATTTCTTATTGAGCCAAAGGGCCAAAACAGTTGCACTTTCACCGCCATGGGTAGTCTTAGAATCCCTCGCTGGCTGTTTGTAAAGCTACATAAAAAACATAAATACAAAATTGAAGCTACAGAACAACATATGAAAGAGGAGGGAGAAAATCTTAAAAGGGCATTGGAAAGTCAAGATAAGTCGTAAACCAAACAACAAATCTATCCAGCTGACAGAAATTCTGTGTTTCTTTGCTATTGATTTCGTCATGTCTGTCCGAAATTCTGTGTTTGAGGTGACGTTGTCGATGATATTTTGTGGGATGCACGAAAATGGCTGAGTGTCACGCCGGTAATATGCTTATCGGCAATAGTCTATATCTGCTGTTTTCGGACGGAAAAAAACAGCGAAAAAAGCTGTTTTCCTGGCTAATTTGTGAGTTTTTGTATTGACCTTGCCCCTAAAAATGGGATATAATAACAATAGCTTTTTCATTTTTGCCCCTGCTTTTCTCTTCCTTCTCCCCTCCCTCCGCAAAAAGCAGGGGTTTTTTTATTGTAATTGTTTGATATATAGGGACATAGGACGAAAATACAAATGTCACACGGAGTGGATTTCCCTCGCTGGAATATAATTCCACCACCTTAAAAAACTTACTCGATTCAGTGTTCAGCTTTTTCAGGTTAGTCCCAATTGCTCAGCTTCGGCATAGAGACCATAGTGCTTCATTTTTTTGAATAAAGTTGTGCGGTTTATCTGGAGTGCCTTGGCGGTCGCCTGCCTGTTCCAGTGATTAGCTTCGAGGGCCTGGCGGATAATATTTTTCTCCGGCTCAGCCAGTGCCTCTTTAAGACTCATTAATTGATATGCCGTTTGTTGTTGTTTTTGCTCTTGTTTGATTGTATCCGGCAGGTCTTCGGGACCGATGAATCTGCTTTTACCTAACAATGCTGCCCGCTCTATGACCTTTTCCAGCTCGCGAACATTTCCGGGCCACGAATAACGCTCCATGTATTGCATTGCCTCTTCGGTTATACCAAACTTTTGTCTGTTATTCTGTGCACAGTACATCTTCAAAAAATGTTCCGCCAACAGACGAATATCGCTGACTCTTTCACACAGAGGCGGCAGATCTATTGTTATTACATTGATCCGGTAGTATAAATCTTCCCGGAATCTGCCTTGCCTGATCTCCTGCCCTAGGTTTCGATTTGAAGCAAGGATGATTCGCGTACTCACAGTTTCTGTCTTATTGCTGCCGACCGGTTCGAATTGTTGATTTTCCAAAACACGCAGGAGCTTGGTCTGAAGTGCCGACGAAGCATTGGCAATTTCATCCAGGAAAATTGTCCCGCCATCTGCGGCTAAGAACTTGCCTTCCTTATTATTCACAGCACCTGTGAATGCCCCTTTAACATGCCCGAAAAGCTCGCTCTCGAGCAGTGTTTCCGGGAGTGCTCCGCAGCTTACCTCAACAAACGGCTCATCCCGCCGGCTCGAACGATTGTGTATTGCTCTTGCCAACAGACTTTTACCTGTGCCTGATGGGCCTGCCATTAGTATTGTAGCTCTGGTATCGGCGATAGCCTCAATGAGGTCAAAAATCTTCGCCATTTTGTAGTCCTGACTGATTATGTTTACCAGGCTGTATTTATGTTTGAGTTGCAGCCGCAAACGCTCGTTTTCGCTCATAAGCGATTGTTGATGGATAGCTCTTTCGACCGCCAATCGCAATTCATCATCGATGATAGGTTTGGTAAGATAATCGTATGCACCTTGCTTAATGGCCTTGACTGCGCTATCGATAGTGCCATAGCCGGTTATCACAAGGACCACTGTTTGAGGATGGTTTTTCTTTATCGTATCTAAAAGATCAAGGCCGTCACCATCCGGCAGATTAACATCCGTTATAACCAGACAATAGCGTTCTTCCTGCAACTTAGCCAAAGCACTTTTTATGGTCTCAGCGCCGTTAGCCCTGAATCCTTCGAGTGAAAGAAACTCACACAGCGAGTCCAATATGATTTTGTCATCGTCTATAACAAGAATATTCTTTTCGTTCATCATGTCTCCAAAACGATTTTATGTATTACCTGGTGCTGGCAGATACACTGTAAAAATACTGCCGCCCTCTGGGGCATTCCGTGCGGTTATTCTGCCCTGATAGCTTTCAACTATGTCTCTGCATATTGCCAGCCCCAGACCGGTTCCTTTGCCTTTTTCTTTTGTGGTAAAAAATGGCTCGAATATAACTTCGGTGTTATCAGGTGGTAAACCTGTTCCTGTGTCATAAAACTCAATAGCGATGGTATTGTCCTTTGCCGGATAAGTTGAGATCCTAATTTCGCCTCCATGCGGCATTGCATCAAGGGCATTCTTTGTGAGATTACAGAATACCTGAAATAGATTTCCGCTTCTGATTTTTGGTAAGCCGCTCTTGTAGTTTCTCAATATCTGAACGTTAAGAGCTTCTGCTTTTAAATTCATTGTTTTAATGGCATCTTCGATAATTTGTTCTATTGGGATAAATTCTAATGGTGCGTAGGTACTGCGGGAGAATTCCAGCAGTTCTTTTACGATTTGAATCATTCTCATAAGTCCCTGACGGCATTGGGTAAGGTACTCTTTTGGTTTTTCGAGATTCTCCTGCTCTATAGCTCTGATTGTAAGGTTTATGTATCGCAGTATCCCGTCCAAAGGATTATTTAGTTCATGGGCGACTCTGGAGGCAAGTTTCCCAACAACTGCCAGTCTTTCGGTGTTAGTTAATTGATTTTGGATATTAATCCTTTCAGTAACATCTTCTATTATTACGATACCACCGTGACTTCCGGATGTTGAGGTTTTTAGTAGAGCTGAACAGATGATTCGCAACAGTTTGGTTTTACCATTCGAGGTATATTCTACTTCATCAAACCTGTATGTTTTTGTTATGGTTGAAATCGCCTCTTTGAGATGTTTTGTCCAGCTCTGCCAGATCTTATCATCGGTGCCGTTTGCCAAGGATTTGTCGATATAGGTACCTAACTGTATCAACGTTGCCGCTTGAGGATTGGCCTCGATAATCTTCAAATTCGGATCAAAGACAATTATTCCAATCGGTAATGACCGGATGATTGACTTGGCAGATAAATCTAATCCTGAATGGGTATTTGTAGTATGTCCCTTTGATTTATCTGACATATTTGATTTGATTTCTTGGTGATCACCCATAATTATGATAATAAGGTCTCTGTTTTGTACTGTCAAGGCTGTACGTTGATAAATAACAACATGCCTGTTACTTTTTTCGGACAGTAGAAGATGCTTGTTTAGCTGGAAACATAACATTATATAAAATAAGCAGCTAAAGTAATATGTTCCGGACAGAGATTAGGCCGGAAGGCAGAAAAGTTAATTTTTGTTGTTGATATTTGTCAACGCCACAGGCATATTAATTGTCAAGTTTGTCTATGTTTATTTTATAATATTCTTTAATCCTATGCTGATTAAAGACTTATAGAAGTTAAAATAGGGTATTAATCAGGCATGCGTTTTGGAATAAGTTTTGCACTTTACATCATTATGATTGTTTAGGGATAATGGATTATGCATGGAGGCATACAATGGATGGATCCGAAAGACGAAAGTTTGAACGATTGGGGGCAAGGTTCGACATATCATGTGTTGAAGTTGGTGCCTTAGCGGAGCAGTTCCAATCAGGTTATACGGTTAACCTTAGTCCAGGCGGTATATATTTTAAGACTTCCAATGGTACATTCGAACCAGGCGATCTTTTAAAGATTCAATTGTCTATACCATCGACTCCCGGACAGCTTGAATTTGGTGGTAAGATAGCAGGTTTTGCCAAGGTCTTAAGAACCGATAATATCGTCGATTCGACCGGGGATGGGAATTTGTCTTCAGGGAAATATGGTGTAGCTGTAGAATTCTGCCGACCCCTAAAGCTTTTCACATAAAATTTACTAATCCGGCCAAATACCCTCAAAGATTTCCACGGCTGGGCCGGTCATATATACGCAATTATCTTCCTCGCACCAGTTTAAGGCAAGATCGCCACCGGGTAAATGTCCGATGCACACTCGTTCTTGCCGTCCGGTGAGTACTGAAGCAACGCAAGAGGCACAAGCACCAGTGCCGCAAGCCATTGTAATTCCGCTGCCTCGTTCCCATGTTCTCATTGTAAATTCCGCCGGTTTGTCAATCTGGACAAAATGAACGTTGATCCGGTTTGGGAACAGGCTGTGGTTTTCAATAGCAGGCCCTAATTTTTCAAGTTCAATTGTTCCGACATCATCGCAGAAAAAAATTGCATGCGGATTACCCACCGATAAGCAGGTCATTAAAAATTCTACTCCGAGTCCTGATATTGGCTGTTCTACAACTGTTTCGCCTGGCAAATTTACCGGGATTTCTTTTGGAATCAGGATCGGCTGGCCCATATTGACACACACCTCACTGACCGTATCATTTTCATCTACCATTAGGCCAACGGTTAAGATTCCATTGCCTGTTTCTATGTTCAACGAGGCGGGAAAAGACTTTTGACCCGGCACCGAATATGATTCCCCAACTGTGGCTAATTTATTTTCGTAAGCATATTTTGCCACGCATCTGATTCCATTACCGCACATTTCAGCCTCGGAACCGTCAGCGTTGAAGATACGCATTTGCACATCGGCGGTTTTCGAGGGAGTTATGAGAATTAATCCGTCAGCACCGATTCCACGGTGCCGGTCGCTGATAGTTGCGGCCAGAACCGCAGGATTCTCTACTTTTTCCTCGAAGCAATTGACATAAATATAGTCATTGCCAAGACCATGCATTTTCGTAAATCTCATGTTACTTCTCCATGTAAAAGAGCAATTTAGTATAAACAAAATACTATAAAAATCAAATCTGATTGAACAAGTATATAAAATCTTTGCGAGCCGAGTTAGGCGGGAAAATAGAGTGCCCAGATCAAGTATAAAAGGATTCTATTGAAGCTGTAGTAGCATCTGTTGGCGTGACGAGATCAAATGTCAGGTTTGTGAAAGATTTTTTAGATTGCAAGGCAATTCGGCGAATGGTCAATCATCCAACTGAGAATTCCTTTTTTCGTGTATTCATCTGGGCTTTTAAACGTGCGATAATGGATGAGTGCATCTGTGAGACGCGTGATTCGGATAAATCGAGCGTTGCTCCAATTTCTTTCATCGTCATTTCCTCGTAGTAGTACAAGACTATTATCAGACGTTCCGCTCGAGTCAGCCCTTTGGTTAGAAGATTTTTAAGATCACGCTTTTGGGCTTCAATAACAGGATTTTTGCTTCTTTCATCTTTAATTACATCTATTTCACGTATATCTTTTTCGCCGTCGCCTTCGTTGTATTTTGTGGTTAGTGAGACAAGGCTGACTGCATTTGCATCCCGCCGGAGCCTGTTAAATTCATCCATATCCATATCCAGTTCTTCAGCGATTTCCTTTTCAGTTGGTTTGCGGCCAAGATGTGTTTCGAGTGAATGTGTGGCCCTTGAAAGCTGATGAGCTCGCGCTCGGACTAATCGCGGGACCCAATCCATACTCCGAAGCTCATCAAGAATCGAACCCCTTATACGAGGTGAGCAATATGTCTCAAACTTTACACCCCGGCTCGGATCGAACGCATCTATGGCATCCATAAGCCCGAAGTTACCGGCACTAATAAGATCGTCCAGCTCAACTTTATCAGGCAACTTGCTATGCAATCGCTCAGCACAATATCTTACGAGGTTCCTATAATGTTCCATCAGCAGGTTGCGAAATTGGTCATCTTGGTTTTTATAAAATTGCTCCCATATTTGGTCTATGCTGAGTTCTTGCTCGGTCTTCACAGTATTCCTCCATGAAAAAGGGATCCCACTAAGTGGTAATCCAGATTCTATGATTACAACAAGTCTCTCAAATTCTTATCGACCTTTAAGCCGATAACTTTAAGTATCTTCCGATAGATTTTGCTATAAAACTCAATCCAAAGCGGAATATCATACTAAATTGTTAATGTTCACCAAGGTATCAGGGTAGGCCAGCGACAAATCCGCTCCAATAAAACTATTTCTGACATGTAGCCAGGCATATTGTATTAATTGTCGCAATGTTGTCTTTAGCTCCCCCTTACTTAATTATTTAACTTAAAATGTTTGCCGACCCTTTATAGCTTTATATTATTTCCTGTAAGCGTAATGCTTGGTTGCATATATGTTTTTCATCGAAATAGTTAATAATAGCTTGAAATAAACTCTTGTTTTTGTCTGAGTAATTCTGCGGCTACCTTTTGATTTAGGCAATTTTCCCAAAGCTTGTTAATTTGTAGCTCGATATATTCATCTCGATTTTCTTCAAGGAGTTCTTTGCTGATTTCATCATTAACTGGTTTGACTACAAAGCTGCCGCTAAGGCCAAATTTTATATTTTCACTGTCATGCAAAACAAGCCGTTGAGTTCGAATATGCTCGTTAATGGCATTGTTTAACAAGTCAGTAAACTCATCCACCTCCAACTCTTTGGGCATAAAACCGGGGATGTGTAGATTTGTTATATTTTGAGCAAGGATCTTTTGACGAGTCTGTGTGAACTCTATAATCTTAATCAATATTTCGGAAATATTGTCCGTTATCAATGATGTCAGGTTCATAAACAATCCTTCCTATTCATGGCTTTGTTGTGTAATCAGCTCAATACAGAATGTTTCTTAGCTAAAACTAAAAGCGAAGTAAAAAAAGGAAAGAAGGTATGTAAAATGCGAAACTGAATTTATCATCCTTGATCCTTTCGTTTCTTTCTGCGAATTTTACAGTGTAGTAAAAGCAAAGTGACAAAAAGTGTGAACTATTTTGCTCTTACCTTTTTGCAGGAAATTAATCTTTTTGTTTCTTAGTTTTTGTCCCGGCTTGTGGACCATAACGTTTTTCTTTAGTAAAAATATCTCTTATTTCCGCAAGGGTCTTTTTTTTCCTAAGCTGGATGATTTGTGATAGTCTTTCAAATACCGATTCGTCATACAAACGATGTCCACCATCCGTCCATCTTGCTTCTTGAATAAGACCCATTATCGTATAGTTATGAATTGTCTGTCGTGAAAAGGGGGTATAGGCTGCCAGTTCGCCGATTCGATAAAGCTTAACAGGTATTTGCATAATCTCGGTTTTAATTTCTTGTTGCATTTGTACAGGCTATTTTTCTAAGGGCATAATTAACATTGCTTCATCAACGATGGCCTGAGCCATGTAGGTATATATAAATAAATTTTAAATCCGCATTTCTGGGTAAAAAAATAAGGATTTCATACCGGTTGGTTGGCATCAATTCACATCGTTTTCTGGAGCTAAAACTCATTAATTCACTTTCGACAATGGATAAAACAGTTCATGGATGTGGTAAATTAATTTATACATTTTATAAAATGTAAAATACCTTTCTATCTCCGTCAACCTTTTTTTTCTTTTTTTTGATAAAAAAATTTTATGTGTTTTTTCTTTGTACAGATCCCTCATGAATATCTACTCTTGTAAATGCAAGCTGGCAACATTTCAGAGCAGATTAAGGTTAGAATCTTTCTTATTAAGGATTGAGTTTTCGAGAGCGGAGATTTTCTTTTTCATTTTAAGTATTTAATGAATACTTTTTCCCAAATGGACCTTTAAAAATATCCGATACAAAAAATGATAAGTTTATGTTATTGCCAAAATCGATTGAATGTAATCAGAGCTTATATTGTGTCTATGAATCAGACCGATAATAATTCCGATAGCACAGCCAAAAATCTTGACAGAAGTTTATCTCTTCTCGAGCAGGTCACTCCTTTGGCTCGTCAGATAAACTGTCTTGACATCGACCGAATTGCTCATGTTTGCATTAAAAGCATACCTAAATTGGTTTGTGTAAGGTATGCATCACTATATATACTCGATGAAAAAAATAATATTTTGCACCTCTATAAACACAATCATCCCTTTCTCATTAATAAAATAGTGTCTTTGAATCAAACTCCTACATCTCTAATGGTTATGGCTGTGAGAAGTAAGGAACTAATTTTAGTAGGGGATATAGATACACATAAAAAGCCCGTAATCAGAAAATCGCAACGTGCTTTTGCCGAAAATTATAGGACTAATAATTGTGCCATTGTTCCTTTGATTTGTCAGGACAGAGTGGTTGGCGTGCTTAATTTGGCAGATAAGAAAAAAGGCGAATCCTTTAATTCTGGTGATATTGCGCTAATAGAGCTTTTTAGCCAGTTGGTAGGGGCCTCGATCGGTAATGTAAAACTATTCGAAAAGATACAACGCCAGGCCACAACAGACGGTTTGACTGGTCTTGTAAATCACAAGACATTTTACGAAATTCTGGAGAAAGAGCTATGGCGTTCACGCCGATATGGTGGGCAAATCTCTCTGATTATGGTGGATGTTGACAATCTCAAGGAGATAAATGATGCCTATGGGCACAGGGCCGGTGACAAAGCCATCTGTGAGATCAGCAAGAGGATAAAGGAATGTATCAGGCAAATTGACACCGCAGCAAGATACGGCGGTGATGAGTTTGCAGTAATATTGCTCAATACTGCCCTTCATGGTGCTACTGTTGTGGCCCAACGTATGGTCGATGCGGTCGCCAACTCTCCTATAAATTGGAATAAAGACCAAATACCACTTTCTATCAGTGTAGGTCTTTCTCAATATGACGCTGATAACACTCCTGAGGATATTACGAGCCGATCCGATCAGGCCCTATATGCAGCCAAGCAGGCGGGTAAAAACACCTTAAGAATCTTTGAATCCATGTAGAATGGTCGTTAGCTTTGTCAAAGATAGCTGCTGGATGTACATTAATCCCATTTTAATGGCCTATACTCTTTCAACCTCAAGCATTACCAGTCTGAATCAGTGGAAATCTTTATTGATACGGGATCGTGTGAAATAATGCACAGGTGATGCATCTTGCTTTTAAATTGTATAATAAATTTATCTGATATAATGTAAGTCTATTTCTATGAAGGTGTTACAGACGTTTTACTATCTCCTATCTCATATATGCGGGTCGTGAAATCGTTCATAATAAGTGATATACTGAGAATTAGAAGTTCGCACTATAATATACTTTCTTCTCTATGGTAATTTTTACTCATGGGCAGGAAGCTTATGCTCGGAATATTTGCATTATATGTCTATGGGAGTGCCTAATCTGCAAGAAGAAGGCTTATTATGGGTCTGTATTTTCAAAAATTATACTTGACTGCAAGTGGTTTATATTGTATCAATATAACATACACAAACATGTACGTCTTCAGCAAAAATGAGACAAAAATGCCTTCAAATTAGGAGACGATTT
>CAZFOQ010000147.1:0-9918 GCA_964520535.1 uncultured Pirellulales bacterium
CATCCAGCTTATATCTTTTAGTCAGATATGCGGAAGTCGAACCTAAAAAATTTATTTGCACAAAAGATCCGAAAATCAAAGAGTTCAAGCCGTCAAAATACGGTGTGCGTGACAAAGAGCTAACAGAATTCTGGGATTTCGGCCCAGAGTCCTGGAAGCATTGTAGTTATTCCTATCACATGCCTTACGGCGATTATGCCCTGACGACATCGAGCGACCCGGGTTTAGCAGTAGCCGCCGACAGGAATCCATGGATTGTTTCTCCAGCCGGGCAGGTCAAAGATTTCAAACTATTCGATCCCGACGGCGATAGAATTGATATCAATGCCGGCAATTCACCATCCCATGCGAACGATGCACAAAACGTTCTGTTCGTGGACAATCACGTAGCCCAGGAAAAAACATCCGCCTGCGGCCTCAATGATGACAACATCTATACTTTTTGGAATGGCACGGACATCCGGCGGGGAATTCCGCCAAAGCCCGGCAGTCAACCGGCAGATAAGCTGGATTCCCTGCTGCTCAACGATCCGCCAATAAAAAAACCTTGACGATATCAAAAAAAAAGTAAAAATATTCGTACTTTCGCAACGAGAAAGTGCCTTATATAGTGTGAAGTATATCTGTAAAGACTCTATGAAATAGAAACCGAACAACAATCAGGGAGAAAGGACATGAAACGAACATCTTACAAAACGCCGGTCATTGCCGCTCTTATTTTGTCATTGTTGCTTCTGAGCGGCTGTAACGAAGGATTGCGAACGAGCGAGATTTATAGCGCATCATTATGCGGCGCTCTTGTCGGCGGGATCGTCGGCTATCAATCCCGAGAAGAAGGCGAAGGCGCTGCGATTGGTGCCGTTATTTTCGGCGTAGGCGAACTGCTTAGCCAACTCGATAATCTCGAAGACAAGGAGGAAGAACACAAGGATAAGGATGAAAACGGATGTAAGGAAGTTTTCGTTATTCAGGTCCACAACAGCAACGGCTCAATCACGCCCGTAGAAATCGAGAAAAAGGGCGATATCTATATCGGCCCCAAAGGCGAACAATACGAGCAACTGCCAACCGAAGAGGAGCTTAAGGTTTACGGATTTTAGTTCCAAGCTTTCCTAAACCATCCTATCATGGACCTTTGCCATCTCTCAGGGCCGATCTGCATGCATTTGGCAGGTTTTGCATAGGGATTTCCCGCATTTTAAAAAAAGTTCTTGTTTTTAGCGATAGAAGTCGTTAAAATTCGAGATTTGGTATTTAGACCCAAGCTGTATACGATTCACTAAATACCATTGACGAATAACGATAAATGGAGATAAATCAGTGAAAACAGAAATGTTGGATGCTGTTGAGAGCAAAAGTCTGAAGGACAATATCCCTCACTTTGAGATAGGCGATGTTGTAGATGTCCACTGCCGTATCAAAGAGGGCGATAAAGTACGGACACAGATATTCACCGGCACGGTAATCGCCCGCAAAGGCCGAGGCATTAACGAGACATTCACAGTAAGGCGTATCGTCAATAACGAAGGCATCGAGCGGATTTTCCCGCTTCATTCACCTAATGTTCTGGATATCAGGCCAATTCGCAGCGGAAAAACACGGCGAGCAAAACTATACTACCTCCGCAAGCGAACCGGCAAGGCCGTCAAACTCGCTCAGCGGCACAGCGAACATACCGTTTCAAAATAACCGGCGATCGCATTTCTAAATATTTAGCCCTCGGATTTATCCGGGGGTTATTTGTGTGAGTCAATGCTGCTTAAAAGACGCAAGCTTTTATCCGACCGGAAGCTGCTCGGCCAATGGGGCGAAAAACGCTGCGAAAAATTCCTCAAGCACAAAGGCCTCAAAACTCTCACTCGTAATTTTTCCTGTAAAACCGGCGAGATAGACCTGATCATGGTCGATACCGACGGCGGTATCGTCTTTGTCGAGGTAAGAACCAAAGCGGATGAAAGTTTCGCCGAAGTTGAGGACTCCATCACATCACCGAAAAAAGCAAGATTGAAAAGAACCGCCCGTTATTTCCTCGCGAGCAATAATATCCAAAACCGGCCTTTTCGCTTTGATATTGTCACCATAGTGCTGGGCCAAACCGGCCGACCACAAATAAGACACTACGAAAATGCCTTCGCACCGTAAGCTAAACATCACTTCTGTAAAGTATCCTGGACAATCTTAGAAAAATCCTGTAACTTATTCCTTGTTACAGCGTTTATTAATATAAAGAAACAAACACCGGCACTTTTTGCGGAGACAAATATGCGAAAAATAATTTGCAACAGTCTATTGTTCTTGTTGATCGCAGTATTTCTGACCTGCGGTTGCGGCGAATTTGCAAACAGAGGTGATGCAAGCCGGCAACTCAAACCAGGCTTTGATCCAAACGCTCTTGTTCTACTTGCTCATATTGACTACAGGCAACAAGAGACACTTGTCTCCTGGCCCAGAGTGGCATTTACGATTGGTGACGGCACAATCCTTCTGACCGCCAAGCATTGCGTGGACAGTCCACCCCGCTGGTCCGAACGCCCAATGTCACCAGAAATTGTCGCCGTCAGCCCGTATTACGGTGACATTTATCACTGTGAAGTTCTGGCCACTGAGAAAAAAGCAGATCTGGCGATATTAAAAGCTCCATGGTCCGTCCATCCTGCTCTTGCCCTGGCCGGCGAAGAAGAGCTCAATAACGCGGAGCAAATTACAATTTTCAGCCGACCTATAAGGAAATCAAAAAAGTCGCACCAGTTAGGACGTCAAATCCGCACGGCAACCCTTTCTATTGAACGGCTAAATGTAACAAAGCCCATTACCGGGATGAAGCTCAAAGGAACCGGGCCTGTCAGGCGTGGCTGGAGCGGTTCGGCTATGGTCCTTCCCGACTCCGTGAAAGTCACCGGGGTGATTAGCGCTTTAACAGGAATCAGATTGGGCCTGCCGGTCTTGTTCTCGGTGACCATTGTCTTTGACACGATCGGTAGCAAAGTAGAGTCTATCTGGGAGCTGCTCAGGCAAAATGACCTGGAATTCGTAGCTAAAAGTTATTACCCATCGCCGTTTAAGCCTGTCACGGATGCACAGCCTGCTTTCTCCGGTATCATGGATTATTTCGAGACCCTGTTGAAAAAAGAGAGCAAAGAGTCACTCGAAACAGCCAGGAGATTAGTGACACTTCGTCCTGAATCGAGCTACGCCCATTTACTCCTGGCGATCAGTGCCGACAAACAGGCGCATGAGCCTGATTCTGAGCCGCAGCACCGTAAGGCGTCCTGCGGAGATCTTCTTTCCCTCGCCGAATCAAGCTACCAAAACGCCCTCAAACTGGATCCTAATAGCACTTACATCCACGCCGCCTACGGCAATTTCCTAATGAATCGCCACCGTAACCAGGATGCCCTGGCTCAAATAGAATCGGCCCTGGCTATCGATCCCAATAATGGCTTAGCTGCAATCAATCGGCTCATTATACTCACTCAATCCGAGCCGAATGAAGCTGAAAAATATGCCAACCAATTAATCAAGAAAGATCCCAACAATCCGGATTATTGGTTTCACTATGGAACTGCCCTGTTGGAGGTTGGCAAAAACGAGCAGGCCCTTGATGCAGCACAAAAAGCTCTGGACATGAGTCCCAAAGGCAGCTTCTACGGCGGCCTTGCCGATATCCTGGTGAAACTTGACCAACTGAACAAGGCAGAACGCTACTATAAGAAGATGACAAAAAGCTGCGGCTGCCAGAGGTGCTGGTTCAAATATGCCCAGTTTCTCGTGCATCACCGGCCCAAAAAGCTGGACAAGGCCGAAAAAGCACTGAGCAAGGCCGAGTCTAAAGCCCACATGCTGCGAGTCCCCAAAGATGATATGGACAGCCTCAGATGTGAACTGCTTGAAAAAATCAATGCGAAAACAGCGGCTCTAAAAGAATATTGAAAGTAAGCAACTGTATGTTAAACTGTTTTTGAGACTGTAAATTTTTTTTAGTGATAAAAGATGGAACTGATTGACACACATTGTCATTTGACATTTGAGGAATTGGCCGGGGACATCGAGAATGTCCTGGAGCGAAGCAAATCCGCAGGAGTCACCGGGTGGATTACCGTCGGCACTGACACGGAACATAACCATAAAGTTGTTGAATTAGCTGAAAAATTCAAAAACCTGTACGCCGCTATCGGGATTCATCCACACGATGCCAAGGATGTCACCGGTGATACAATCACCGAATTAAAAAAGCTTGCCCGGAATGTAAAAGTTGTAGCTATCGGCGAAACCGGCCTGGATTTTCATTACAATTTCTCGAAACAGCCGACCCAAATGCGAATTTTTAACACCCAATTACAAATCGCCCACGAGCTGAATCTGCCGGTCATCGTGCATTGCAGAGAGGCCTTTGATGAAACGATGGATATTTTAAGGCAGTTCCTCCGACTAAAAGGCCGGCTCAAAGGGGTTGTATTCCACTGTTTCAGCGGCACTGTCGAACAGGCAAGGATCGTGCTCGATTACGGCTTTCATATTTCCCTGACCGGTGTCGTGACTTTCAAGAACGCCGGGACCGCAAGACAGGTGGCTAAAATGGTGCCGACGGATAGATTGATGTTCGAGACTGATTGTCCCTATATGTCACCGGAACCGATGCGGAAGCAGAAAATAAACGAGCCCGCACTGATGATTCATACGGCAGAGTTTCTTGCCGAGCTTAAGGAGATGGAACCGGCAGATTTTGCCGATGCCGTAACTGCCACAAGCAAAGCCTTCTTCGGCTTACCCTGAGTTCGCCATAGGGTCGAGGGATAAGGATCGATGAAAAATACAAAACAGAATCGTCCGACTACATTATTTCCTTCTGTCTGATTTTATAATCGATCAGTGCAGCGCGTTTCTTTTTTGCTGTGGTCAGAAGTTTTTCAATCTGTTTTCGATTCTTACTATTGATTGCTTTTTTAAGTTTTAGTAATTCGGCAATGACTATATCAATACCTTTAGAAGTATTGTCGGCATTTGTCAGCAGGACATCAGCCCATATATTCGCCGGTCCGGACGCAATTCGCGAGGTATCCATAAAGCCCTTGCCGGCGAATTTCAATTCGTTGCTGTTAGTTGCATTTGTCAGTGCCGCCGCTGTGATATGTGGTACATGACTGACGTTTGCAAAGATTCTATCGTGCTCGGCCGGTTTCATTAATTTCACCGAACAGCCGAGCTTCGACCAGAACCTCTCAAGCTTTTCCACCGCCTGTCGATTTGTCTTTTGAGTTATTGTCAGAATACACATTGCCCGGTCACATAAATCATCCCTGGCGAAATCGACGCCCCTTTGTTCGGAGCCGGCAATTGGATGTGAGCCGACGTAGTGGACCCGACGGGGAAGTTTTCTGGCCGCCCAGCGATGCGGCAGAACCTTTGTCGAACCTACATCAGTAACAACGCAGCCGTCCGGCAAAGCATTACTGATTTCATCAAAGATTTTCTCGAACGTACTGATAGGTGTCGCCAGTATGACAAGGTCTGCTTTGGAGACGCTTTGTTTCAGAGAATCGACGACTTCGGTTGCCACTGCCAATTCTATGGCTTTAGTGCGAGTGGAAGGGCGATGCGCGTAACCAACAACTTTTACGCCGGTAAAACAACGTAAAACACCGGAAGCAATCGAGCCGCCTAACAGCCCTAATCCCACAACTGTTATTTGCTTTAAGTCTTTCAAAATCAAGACCTTATAAATATATGCCCCAGAACAGATTCGGCTAAAAAGTACTGTACAGACCTCCAAATGTCAATTTTTTTCTTTTATTAGTATTGTTAAAATGTTAAAATTCCGCCTTTAAGAACGGTTACGCTTAATGCGATTTATGCTCGTGGTGCGCGTATGGCCAAACGAGATAAAATAAATAATATGTCAAACAATAATAATACCTTGAGCAACGGTGACCACCTCGACTTTGAGGAAAAGGTAGCTGACCTGGATCGCCAGATGAACGAGCTGCGAAAGCTTAGTTCAATCAAAGGCATCGACTACTCTGCCGAGATTCGCGAGATTCAGAAGCAGCAGGTCATCGAACTGAGACGTATTTATTCGAACTTAACGGCATGGCAAACAGTCCAGGTAGCCCGGCATCCTAAAAGACCTCTTCTTTCCGACTATCTCGACCTGATGGTAAAGGATTTTCGAGAGCTGCACGGCGACAGATGTTTTGGTGACGACCGCGCGATCATAACAGGCCTTGGCCACATCGGCAGAGAGAGAGTTTTAGTTGTCGGTCAAAATAAGGGTAAAAACACAAAACAGAAAATCGCCTGCAATTTCGGATGTCCCAATCCCGAGGGCTATCGTAAAGCGATTGCCAAGATGAAATTCGCCGAGAAGTTCGGGATTCCCATAGTAACACTAATTGACACACCGGGCGCCTATCCCGGCGTCGGGGCCGAAGAGCGGGGACAGGCCCAGGCAATAGCGGTCAACCTTAACCAGATGCCCCGTTTGAAAGTTCCGATTATTTGTATTGTCATAGGAGAAGGTGGTTCCGGCGGAGCCCTCGGAATAGGCGTTGGTGACAGACTGGCAATACTCGAATTCGCGTACTATTCGGTGATATCACCTGAAGGCTGTGCCGCAATTTTATGGCGTGACGGTTCACAGGCATCCCAGGCCGCCGAGGCACTTAAACTAACAAGCAAAGATTTGTTCAGGCTTGGGCTGGTCGACGAAGTCATACCTGAGCCGCTTGGCGGTGCGCATCGCAATCTCCACGATACCGTATATCACGTCGAGAGATATATCGTAAAAACATTGCAGGAGCTAAAACGCATGAAGATCGATCATCTCGTCGATGCCAGATATGCAAAACTGCGATCAATAGGCACCAGCACCAAAGAAAAGTTAGGCCGTAAAATCCAGGCCGCCCCGGACAAGATAAAAGTCGCAGTGCAGGAAATTAAACCCAAATCAAAACAAGTCCCGGCCAAGGTTAGAAACTAATACACTTTAGCTTTATAAAACATCCTTAATTTTATTGTTCCCACAGGTCAAGTATTTACATACTTCCGGATGTAGAGCAATTGCAAATATACCAACAGAATCAGATAAATGAATCCCGATTAAGCTCGAAGCGAGCTACTTACTACCCACCCCATAAGATATAGAACGCCTAATATAGGGCAGGCCTCCTTGCCCACCCTACTTTTGCTGTATATTAGCCGTTTTTAATTTCTCTTGGATCTTTGCCTTGTTCGATCGCCTCTATTTTTCTGACTCTTCTTAGATGTCTTCCGCCGCTGAATTCGGTATTGAGCCAGACTTCCACCGTTTTCCGCAATAATACTTCGCCTATCTGGTCACCCGACAAACACAGAACGTTAGAATCGTTATGATCACGTGAAACCTGGGCGCTTAGCTCATCGTGGCATAATGCAGCTCTAATTCCGTGTATTTTATTTGCGGCCATACTCATCCCGATTCCGGTTGCACAGATTAAAATGGCCCTATCCACTTGCCCTTTTGATACCGCTGTTGCCACCAAATATGCCGTATCAGGATAGTCCATAGGATTGCTGTCATTTGTACCGAAATCGACGCTCTCGTGGCCCAATTCTGCAGCTATAGCCTTGACTTGTTCTTTAATCTCGTAACCGCGATGATCACTTCCAACCGCTATTTTCATATCGCAAGCTCACCTATTCTTTTTATTATAGATTCTTCTATAAGCTTTGCACAGTTTTCGTAAAACTTTTGCTGCAAGCCTATCGGATCAGGAATTTCTTTATTATCGGCTAATAATAAACAACGGCTCTTAGCTTCCGGCTCAAGAGCAATAATATTCGCCATGTGCATTCTCTCCATTGCGAAAATAAAATTACTTTCTTTAATCAGCTCTTTGGACAATCCCTGATTCCTGTGTGTCTCTATATCTATTCCCTTAGCAGCACAAACTGCTATTGCTTCGGTACTTGCCGGATAACCCGTCATGCCCATAATGCCCGCTGAACTTACTTTATATCCCATTTGCTCCAGTACGTCAACCTTGCAGTTCAATTTTTCCGCTAAAAATTTCTTTAATATTCCCTCGGCCATTGGACTTCGGCAGGTATTGCCCGTACAAACAAACAAGAACTTAACCTGCGATAATAATTCCAGATCAACCTGTGAATACACACCATGTCTTAAAATCTCTAAGCCTTTCTTACCTATTTTAGCAACCGTGCTGCTTTTTTTGTATTTACACGGACCGCCATCCAGTAAAAGATCAATCTTTCCGGAAAACTGAGCAAGAACCTGCGCGGCATCAACCGCCGGAGATTGTCCTGTTACATTCGCACTTGGCGCAACAACAGGATTACTCGTCCGCTGCAACAACGCCGTAGCTATCGAATTATCCGGGCAGCGAATACCTATTGAGCTGTCTTTATACAGGCTTTCAAAAACTTCTCCGTCAAATTTCTTCTGCTGCTTGTCGATTTCATTCTGGTCTAATTCAAAAACGATAGTTAAAGGTCCCGGCCAGGCGTTTTGAATTAACTTGCGAGCGCGTAATCCAAGTGTAGGCACATATTTATCGACACTATCGCTTTTAACAATGTGCAGCGTGTAGAATTTGTCCGCAGTTCTGCCTTTGATATCATCGAGTTTCGCTAACGAATCGCTTTTGACTTTACAGGCAATTCCATAAACCGTCTCGGTCGGAAATGCGACCAACCCGCCAGCATCGATTATAGCCGCAGCTTCTTTAATCCCTGCCGAATCTATCTTTGTAGCATCTAATTTTATTATTTTCGTTTCCATCGGCCCACAAAATACAACAGACACTCCCCAATAGCAAGATTTTCCATCGGGACTTACTAAAAGGATCAGAAAACTGTGGAATACAAATCGAAATTCACCTGCCGATTCATCGGTGGATTGTATCCCTGCCGAATATCTGCGAGAAATCACAGCGATATGGCGAAATCCCAACCCATTTCAATCGCCAACCAATGCGGAAGAAGCATTACTGACCGAGAGAAATCCAAGCCTGCGTTCTCGATATGATCTCTTATTGCCCTTGAAAACTGACTTGTCGCCGTCACAACGGACGTGAGTACCACCGGAGCGTCTCCTGTAGATTCCGGATCGTTGGCTGCGAAGCAGAATATGGGATGCGAACAGACAAAATGCGTTCGACACACGACTGGCCTCACGGGATAGGCGATGCACGCGCCATTTACCAGCAGAGGGCAGCAATGATCGTAGTTGGAAAGATCTGTCTGCTCGTCGATATTAACCGAAGGATATCTGCCCGGCATAGAATTGTCCCATTCATGCCATTGTTGCGTTCGCATCCGAAGGTCGTTTATCTGCTCTACTGACAATTCCCGCTTGACATATTGCGCCAAGGTGTGGGCCTCGGCAATGTTCGTAACGATATGATACCGGCAACAGTGACAACAGCCTAATTTACAGGTTGGAATGATGCCATCTTCGCTACGCAGCCGATCCATTCCGCAGGCAGTCGCTTCATCCACGGCAAGATACACGCCGTTGACGAACTTCTCTTGCGGTGTAATTGGGATATCGGATCCGAATTCCTCAGGGCCCATACCGAAAGTGCTATTCTCAATCAAGTTCATCATTCTCCCTTTTTTCGACAGGAACTTCAGGCATACACAAGGCCACAAGCCCGCCGACATCGATTATAGCCGCAGCTTCTGCAATACCTGCTGAATTTATCTGCGAGCCATCGATTTTTATAACTTTCGTTTCCATCGGCCAACAAAATACAACAGACACCCCCCAATAGCAAGACTTTCCAGGTCAACATTAAGAAAGGTAAAAAACAAGACAATACAAATCAAAATTTAATCCGCCGATTTTTTCTATGAGCTATTAACAATGACTGTACTTTCCAAGAAAAATGATAATGGCTTAGTTCTTTAACAATTGATACT
>CAZFOQ010000148.1:0-9895 GCA_964520535.1 uncultured Pirellulales bacterium
TGAAGAATTGCATGATCACTCAACTTGAAATGAAGTTCTCCGACAGACTCCTAGCGCCCAAGAAAACTTTAATTGCTGAGCCAATATTTCTACAGCTATATACAGATAAAAATTGCCGCATTTTCACAACAACAAGAATTAAAAGAAGGGCTCAATCAAGCTTTTGCTGTAGAGCATGACAGTACAGGTGATGGTTTTGGCAATCAGATGATTGTGAATTTCGAACCTTATGGTTAATCTCGTTGTTGACAGAGAATCTGCACGGGCCCGAGCAGACCGCTATCCAGCGGTTGCCAATCTGGCTTGACCTGAATATTCGTTCGGGTCAGACGCTCATCTTTAGAGAGCTTCCGATCCGCCAGCAAACGATTGCGCCAGGAGTTCACCACATCAACCTCAAGTTCGTTTTGACCGGTCTTGAGCACGTCTGAAATATCCACCCGGAAAGGCTTGGTCCAAACAACGCCAAGATCTTTGCCATTGAGGCGAATTGAGGCAATGCCTACATCTTTGACATCTTCCAAATCCAACCAGTAGGAATCCTTTCTCTCGACCCGGCTCGAGACGGGCTTATTTAGTTTTAAGGCACAATCAAATACCTTTTTGTAGGTGGCCTTTCCGGAATAGGCTTTTATACCCTGGTCGGGATGGTTAGTCCAACTGATCAGTGTGTCAAACTGAATAGATTGTGGTCCGCCCCAGGCAGGATCAAAATGGACATCCCAGGGCCCTTCTATGGAGTATACAGGCAGGAGCTGTTGTGCGTTCGTGGAGGCTGAACCCTGCTGGGTCGCTGGAATAGGTTTTCCGAAGATGACAAACCAGGAGCCGTATGGAGCAAAGTGTAGGGGAATCTCGGTTCTCCCATCGGTTTGCTTAAATGCCTTAGCGGCACAAATATCACCGGTCACCGGGTTCCAAAGTTCCGGCTGCTGACCCGCAATTCGAAACGTGCATGTCACCTCCTGTGTCTGGTCCGTCTGATTGCAGACAAAATACATGTCCGCATTTTGGATGGTGTAATGGATATAATCGAAGGCTGGTGACGGTTCATTGGTCCGAATTTCAAAGTCCGGCTTGATGCCCATTTGTAATAGCGCATCACGGGCTGTTTCACCCCAGATCACCTTGCCTTTACCAAAGGCATGTTCTCCTGCAGGCTCATCATCCGATCCCCAGACCAGATCGGCGAGACTTGCGAATTCCATGTCGCACTGGGGATATCCCGTTAAACTGACCGTCTTAAGCGGTTTGTGTCCCAACACTATCGCGCCGCTGTTGACTAACTCATTGATTTTCTGTAACGCAGCCAGCGACAGGACTTTGTGATCCGGTAACACCAGCAGGCGATACTGCATGCCGCTATCCAGGCGGATGAGGCCGTCGGTTACTCCAGTTTGTTCAAGCAGGATCTCTTCACTGACTACATCGTAATCATATCCTGGTAAGACTTTGGCGGGATCATCCTCTTTAAGCCGCCTCAGGTTGGGAACGTGATCGCCCTGATAATAGAGGACATCCGCCACAAACTTACCCTGTTGAAGCAGGAACTGGCAGCGGTGAAGGTAGCCGAGAAAGGCATCGGCATACTCCCACCATGTCACATTGGGATTGAAATGCGTACCGGCAAAATACTCCTGTCCCGGTAGTCCCATTTCTTTGGGCGAGCATGTAAAAGTATGAATAAAGCACAGATTCAATCCTGAGCAAACCTCGTGGTCGAATGTCGGTTTCTGGGCCGACCAGAGCACATCATCCCAATGCGGTCCGATCGAAGTAAAAGCTTCGGCCCCTACATATTTCAGGCCGTAAATATGAGCCGCTGAAGAGGTTTGCTTGACATAGAACCGTTCAAAAGGGCGGGGTCGATGTGGTGACGGCACCCAGAATTCACCCATAGCTATTTCACTGCGTCCCAGGCATTTGAGTGCATCAAACGGTCCGGCGTGCGGTCCGCCGGATTCAGGGTGAATTCCCATACTCCGCTCACGGGCCAATTTGGCAAAATACTGATAATGATTTTCTGCAATGCAATCACCCACAGTCTTGCGGAAATCCGCTAAAAAACGATTGCTGATGTCACGGTTTTCAATAATTTTCCCTGCAATAACCGGCAGATACGGCGTAGGGTCATAACCTCGACGTTTGATGAACTCCCGCTGAAAATGCCGGGTCCAGTTGGTCCCGCCACATTCCCAGCTGTCGGTACACAGATACTTCAGGGTTTGTCCGACCAGTGGACCGGCATCGTCCAATATCGGTCCAATCACTTGATCCCAATACTGCTTGAAGATTTCAGAATCCATGTAATCGATCACAAGGCCCTGCCAGTTGCCGCTCGATGTGGAAACACGGGAACTGCCCAGGGAATAACCGAAACGAAGAATCACCCATTTGCCCCGAGGGGTCTGCCAGTTTAATGTGCCGTCCGGTGATAGCTTGTCTGTAAGATTGATAATATCTTTAACGAATGCATCCTCTTCACCTTGAACGGCAGGAACATCTTCCAAAAGGAATCGGCAATCCGGCGCATCCCAGCCGATCTCGTCGAAAACCGCCTTTTTCTCAAGGTCCCGAATCGGTCTTGATGATCCGTCACCCGAGGTCTTGTCCCTGACCGGATAAGCCAATACCGTGATGTCACGGTAGTAACCGGACCGATGTTTGGGTAGCGGCAGAAGCATTCGCTCGGAAACCGGGGCCTGGATTTGTGTTTCCGACCAGGTCAGGGTCTTGGCGGCGATATCCGGCGTCACCATCGGTCCTCCCAGGTTCCATCCGCTCTGAATACTCAGGCTCAGCTCCAGTCCGAGCCGATGGGCCTCTTTGACGGCATGTACGAAAAGTGCCCTCCATTGAGGACCAGCGAAAAGCGGCCCCGCCGGGACCTGATGGTTGCCTTGCTGCTCCGCTCCGCCGGCATCAAAAATCAAGGCACCGCTAAAGCCCTTGGCCTTCATCTGCTCCAAATCCCGGGTAATCGCCTCCCTGGTGACATTACTGTTGAGCCACCACCAGAAACAACGCACCCCGGCACTTTGCGGTGGGTCTTCGAAACCTTTCTTTAAAGCGGCAAGAGAGTCTGCTCCGGCTCGAGGCTCCGCCGAGACGAGCTGCCCCAGGCTTTGGCCATGGAATATAAACAAGCAGATAACACTTAAGAGCACCCGTGCCGTTCCCTCGACTGCGCTCGGGACTATTTTAAATTTTCCATGATACAACACCTGACACCTCGATTCGTTTACAGACCTTTTATAAGCTGATCTTAAGACACACACATGTTAGGTTTTTCAGACAGAGCCGAGTCAATATATCATAATTGAGGCATTGCGGCGTAAGCATATGTTTTATCTTTGTGGGTAAAATTTTGCACGAATAATGAGCACATGCCCAATCTATATGATTGTGAAGACCCACATTTTTTATGGTCAACTATTTTGTTGAGAAGGCATTTCCTCCCGTATACGGATTTGAAATACACAACGCTTTGATCCTTTCAGCACAGACTCCTTGAGTTCCGCATCAACGGTTTTACCCAGGATGGTTTCATACATCTGTTTCTGCCAACCTATGGAACAATGACAAAAAAACGCCGGTGTGATTTTACTGTTAACCAGTCCACAGACACAGTCTCGCTCTGGTGTTGTAACCTTGATTACACCTTTGGCTTTGTCATACTCAAAAGTCTCTCCCTGCGTGCGCTCCATGTGTTCAAAAAAGCCTTCGGGATTTCCTTTAAACTTTTCACCCCATCCTAATGATTTGGCACAGTTTCTGCCAAGTTCCTCAATAATATCAAGACGCTTTTTATCATCTAAGTGTGGTTTCAGTAACTCCCAGAGCTTGGCAAATTGTTTTTTTGTATGGTCCAGCCACCACTGACTTCTATGAAGCTCTCTTTGTACCTTTTGAAGCTCTTCGTTTTCTTCAGTATCGTTCTGGACGCCGCTGCATAAATTGTCAAAAATTACAGTTGCAGTGCAGGAACACATTCCCATGCCACATGCACGGTTTAATAATTCACGTCTGTTCATAATAAATTCCTGTAATTTACCTGCAAATTAATAAAACTCCTGCAATACGAATCAGATTGCTTCAATGGTCGATGGTGGCTTAGTAGCGATGTTGTAGGTGACGCTGACAATACCGGGCACTACACGGATGATCTCATCGGCAAGCCTTTCAAGTGTCTCGAATGAAAGCCTTGTGGGTGTGGCAGTCCGCGCATCGATACTGTCCCAACAGCGGAATCTGCTGACCGAAATCGCGCTTGCCGTCCCGCATACCGGTGACACGATCCTGGTGAAGAATAGCCATGTACTGGAATGCACCCGTATCCATAAGCAGACGTTCGACAACAACGGTTGCTTTGCGGACGGTTTCAATGCGCTCAGGGGTCACCTCACCTATCACACGTGCAGATAGTGCCGGGCCGGGGAACGGGATTCGCTCAAACAGCTCAGACGGTAGTCCAAGGGCCTTGCCCACTCTTCTGACGCTGTCTTTGCGAAGCTGAATGAGCGGCTCGATGATACGATAGCCGAAAGCCTCCTGCGGATCAATACCGAGCTGCTCAAAGACATTATGCTGCCGCTTGATTCCAGCAACGGTCTCATCGACATCTGTTAGGATAGTTCCCTGGAGAAGATACTTGGCGCCGCTCTCTTTGACGATGCGACCGAATACTTTTTTATAGAAGGTCTGGGTAATGGCTTCGCGTTTTTCTTCCGGGTCGGTGATTCCCTTTAGCGCTGTGAAGAATTCCTTGCGGGCATCTACAACTTCGACCGTGACACCAAGCTCTCGGAAAAAATCCACGACCTGCTCCGGCTCACCCTCGCGCATCAGGCCGTTTTCGATAAAGACGGTCCTCAGTTGCTTTTCTAAAGCACGATGGCCGAGCATCGTGACGGTTGATGAATCTACCCCACCCGAGAGGGCATTGATCGCCGTACCTTCGCCGACAATATCCTTGATTTCTTTGACTTTTTCGTTGATAAAACTTTCAGTGTTAAGCTCCTGTGCGGTGACTTCCGTAATCATATGCAAACCTCCATTTCATTTAATAAGATTGTCTTCAAATGTAGAATAACTTTAACCTTTGGGATCCTTCTTGTTTGATCAAAAGTGTCAAGCTTGTTTCAAACGGCAGTATTATGGTTAGGATCATCGGTAAAAGCAAGGGAAAAGAACGTAAAATACAACATGGGCAGTAGTTTAGCCTAACGATTAGCTCAGCGATAACTATCTTTCGAGGATTATGGATTGAGCGGCTTGTCGAATACTGCCTGGTTTTTGGAAAGCTGGAAGCCATTGTTGATGAAAAAGCGATGTGCATCATTGCGTGATGTTTGACTTCTCACACGCAGCTTTGTGAGACCATTTGTCTGAGCCCATTTCTTGGCATTAGCTAAAAGTGCTTTGCCGATGCCGCGACGCTGATGAGTCTCTGCTACAACGATTCCGCCTATCTCTGCGGAATGGTTCGGAGGTAAGCCGTATCGTTACAAATATATGGATCCATCCAACCACTGTTTCATCCAGAGATAGTGCGACGAAAGACTGGTTCTGTTGTGATTCGATTATCTGACTGATACTGAGCCGAACATCTTCGAGTGTAGTCGGATAGCCAAGCTCGTCCGAAAGCTGTGCGATTCCTCCGGCATCTTCCAACTTCGCTTCCCGAATTATTATTTCCGGCATATTTGGCAGTCTCTATTCAACTCCGTACATTTAGATTCAATAGCCCGGTGTGTTTCTGTGTGTGTCAGGTTTTTGGATCATTCGAGAACTATCGTTACTGAAATCCGGCCATTGAAGTTATTAAGGGGAAATTTTAAACACAAAAGCGTGTTCGCATGGCTTTGTCTCCGGCGGCTGAATCGTCAAACCGTTTTCGTCCCGTGTCCATTTGAGCGGGCCCTGGTGCCCGAGCAGCTCGATCGAACGGATATTTTTGAGCATGGGATGTTTTGAATGTAGCGTTTTGACGGTGAGCTGTTCTTCCGGCCAAGCCAGCGCGATGGCGTACAGCGTGTCGCCTTTTGCCGTAAAGCGGATGTCCTGAGCCGTATAGACATTATCCTTTTCGTCTTCTTTTTTCCCTTCGACTTCGGTCGGTCCTTCGCCGAAGGTGACCCAGGGCCTTGTCTTGTAGATCGCTTCGCCATTGATTTTGAGCCACTGTCCGATGCCTGAGAGCCGCTGTAAGACCGGTTCCGGAATTTCACCGTTGGATTTCGGGCCGATGTTCAGCATAAAAGTGCCGTTCTTACTGACGACGTCAATCAGGCCGTCAATCACATGATTAACAGATTTATATGATGGATTCTCAATGTGGCACCAGGATTTCCAGTCGATGGGGTCGTCATTAAGCCATGCATCCTTTGATGACGAGTTCAGCCGGGCACGCTCCATGTCCAGGATGCCGGCCCCGACGGGCAGTTGCTTGCCTTTATATGTCACGGAGACTTCTTTGCCCCATTCTGCCTGCTTGTTGTAGTAATAGCACAAGGTGTCACGCCTGTGCTGATCGCTAATTGTATCCAGCTTGCTGTCGAAGTAAATCAAATCGGGCTGATATTTGTCAATAACCTCGACGACCTTGGCTTTCCATTCGTCGAAAAATTCCTGGTTGGGTTCCTCACCCTTTTTGTGGGGCTGGCCGTACAGGCCGGAATAATCTGGATTGGAACAGTCGAATCGTTCGTCCCAGACCGGGTACCAGTCCCAGTTCCAGTCGTGATGAAAGGTGGTAACGAATTTCATACCCCGGCCTTTGACGGCCTTTTCCATAAGACCTATGATGTCCCGCTTCGGTCCCATCTCGGCGGCGTCCCATTCGGTCAAGCTGCTGTCCCACATGGCGAAGCCGTCGGCGTGTTCGGCAACAAGACCGACGAATCTGGCCCCTGAATTCTGGAATAATTCCGCCAGGGCTGCGGCATCGAAATTCTCGAGTGTCAGCATCGGGATAAAATCTTTATAGCCGTACTCCAACTGATCGCCGTACGTTTCCTGGTGATATTTGTAGGGTCTCTGATTAGGTTTGTACATCAGGCAGGAATACCATTCTGACTGGAAGGCGGGAACTGTATATGGGCCCAGATGAAAATAAATGCCGAATTTAACATCTCGAAACCATTCCGGCACCGGATGTTGTTGCAGCGATTCCCATTCCGGCTTATACGTCACCTGCTCGACAACAGTCCCGGCCATCCCGGTCGAAGTTACGGGATTGTCCACTTCAGCCTGTGTTTTTGCGCCGAGATAGTTGCCATAGGTAATAATCAATGCGGCAATAATGATAATCAGCATACCAAGATGGACAATTTTTCGCGGCAGCTTGCTGGCGCCGGCCCACTCCCGGAAGATTTTGCCGTAGAGATTACTAACCAGAATCAATAGGGCCAACTGCATCGCCCAACTGGTGAAGTCGTATTCACCCATTTGCGACCTCCCAATCCCAAAGAAAAAGAACTGGAAATACCACATCGCTCCACTTAGCAGTGACATCAGGTAGTAGAACGGCAGGCTGCCCCGGCCTTCGGCGGGCAGACGGACTAATTGAGAACCGGTACGATTACGGGTCATCAGGATGATGCACCAGATGACGTTTGTCACCCAGGCACCTCCGCAGGCAAAGGGCAGAACTGCGTTCAATTTGAGCAGTTCAGATGCTCCATTTTTTACTGCCGTTTGTTCCAACGGCGCTCCGGCTAAAAGGGCATAATAAAAAACAGCAGAAAGCACGCCGGCCAAGACCGCTAAAGGCACACCGCATTTGAAAGAGAATGTCACGGCCGAAGAACTTCCCGCTCGTTCGCGCAGTGCACCGGCCCAGCCGCAAAAGAAAATCCCGACCAGTGATAAAATAATACCGGCTAAAACGATTAGATCGGGTATGGTACTGAATTTCTCAACAATTTCCCATGTCAATCCTTCTATCGGATCATAGATAAGCGGCATTAATGTCCCCATGCCGGCGGAAATCCCGATGGCGATGGTATAGTTCAGTGAAAAGCCGATGTAGCGAATGCCTAATCCGAAGGACAAGCCCCCGACCCCGTAGATAATTCCCAGCACGAACGAACGCAGCATCGCATCGGAAGGGGCTGCCTGTAAGACTTCGAAATAATCAGGGATGGTCAACATCGCTCCGATGACAGGCAAAATGACCCAGGCGAATGTAGCCTGTGTCACCCAGTATATTTCCCATGCCCACAGTTTTGTCTTCTTTTGCGGCGTGTAGCAGCTTGCCGCAGATAAGGCACCCACAGAGTGTAAAGACACACCAAGAAATGGATTTGCTTGCATGATTAGGATTTTCCTTTCATAGGTTCGGTCGTTTTGAGATCAAATTCACCGAGTTGCAGCGGATATTTTCCGTATTCCCGCACTAAGTGTACGATATAGTCATAAATGATCCCGGGGACATCACTGGCCACCGAATGATCGGATTGAAATGTCAGCCCCACTCCTCTGGCTGCATTGGCGCAATCCAGGCAGAATTGCCCCGGCCGTTGGGCGGCTCTGCCCCGGAAAGTGTCCCTAAAAGGGACACGGTCCGGCTCTTCGTGGCAAAGTGTTTTATTCATCCGTTCGAGCTTCTTAAATATGTACGGCTTTCGAGACTGACTGCCCTCTGACTTTCCAGAAGTATCAAACATCCTCATAAAAAATTATCTCCTTAGCAAAATCTAAGCTAACGATGCCTTTCAGCAGCGCCAAGGACACGACAACAGTGTGCAGCCTTTGGTTCGGCATATCATAGCAGCTTTCTGTTAGTTATTCGCTCAAAGATACCAAGCCTGGTCATAACGGCGATATTATGGATGGTATCTACAGATAAAGCAAGGAAGTTCTTTGCTGCTGGTGGCCTGCTATCGGAGTTACGTATGTTGTGTTGATATAGAGATGCTGGTTACCAGATTGAGCTGTAGCTTATTCTGTGCTCGTACACGCACTTGATTTTCGCTTGAATTATGATAGTGGAGCAGGCATACTGGATTTCTATCTTGCCTTGGTGTGCTCAGACACCGGCCTGGTGAATTTTGAAATATTTCTAAATTGCCGCTCAGGTGGCCATAAGACAGAAAAAACTATGCATAGGATTTTCTGCCGAACAGCGGTTGTCTCAGAAGTTCCTCGTTATTGACTTTTAACAACCTCTGTTAACTCGGCGATGCGAAGCTCCAGGCGTTTGATTTCCCGTTTGATGTTGTTTCGATGAATCATCTGCCAGGCGAAAATTTTGATGATGCTGATCCAATGGATACACACGATGAAAATAAGTGCATAAAAAAAGCGTTTATCACCCGCAAATCGATAGAATTCTACGCCGCTATAAATTGCACCGGCAAGTAAAATAATAGCCCAGGCCCATACGAGAATCACAACAGAAAGCATTTTTCTGTTGTAGAAGTCTCTGAGCATCGAGCGAATTGTATCTTCTTTTGAAATATCGTAGGTATCTTCAATCATTTTATTGATCTGTTCGTCATTCATTTTATTTCCCCTTAAAGTTCATTCGAAATGTTGTTGGTAAAGGTCCTTAAGTTCGTTTCTCGCATTCGCCAGTCTTGATTTCACCGTCCCCTGTGGAATTTTCAGCGCGACACTGATTTCTGAGATGCTAAGCTGTTCAAAGTAATACAGGCACAGAACAACCTTTTTTCTCATGTCCAGTTTTTCCAGCAGTTCTTTGACGCCGGTGTCTTTTTTCTGTTTGTCGGGAATGTCTCGAATGTTTTCGATCGTCCTCTTTCTTTCCGAGCTGTTCTTTTTAATCCAGTTGATTGCTTTGTTCGTTGTAATCTTATATGCCCAGGGTCGGAAATTCGCCTCGTGTCCTATGATAATTGAACGACCGGATAACTCAGCCATTCGCCCAAAG
>CAZFOQ010000149.1:0-9844 GCA_964520535.1 uncultured Pirellulales bacterium
GTGCTGGAGATGACGCCGAAGGATTCATCGATTCTCTTTGCCCATGCCCATCTTCACGCAAGCTATGGCGAAACGGCGTACGCCGATGTGTATTTCCTTTTGGGCAGTCTGACCGATGCGAAAAGCCGTCAGGCGGAATTTGATAAGTACAAACTTCTCAGGAATAATCTGAACAAAAGGGCCGGCCGGGAGATAAGTCGGGGTGTCAAGCTTCATGATAAAAGGCAATATGAAAAGGCGATTGAAGTTTATGACAGTGTAATTAATGAGCATCCTAATTGCTCGATGGCATATTATGAGAAAGGCCTGTCGTACATGATGATGAGTAAGTTGGCCAAAAACGATCCCAACCTCAAAGACAGGGCTCTTCAGATGTATGCTCAATGCAGGAAGCGAGAACCTTTCTTTTGGAAGGCCTACCAGGGAATCGATCCGAATGTCATTACCAAGCTCAAGGTTTGCCTGGGGAAGGTCCATCCATTCCTTTCAGGCGAGCGGAATAAGGAGAGTTTTATAGCGTTTACGGAAGGCTGTGAAGAGATGGAGTTTTATCCATTCGCGGCCCATGCGCGGTGGAAACTTGCATTGATCGACTCGGACAATTTACAGGAGCACATGAAGAAGTTCCTTGAACTTATCGAAAAGAGCGGCTGCAAAGACGCCGATTCTATCAAAAAGCAATTCAAATTCAATAAGGAAGATTAGCCGCAATATGTGAGTTGAGTTGTCCAGCGAACATCTTTAAATAAAAGCATTAACATCAAATGATGCCAATTGTGACTTGACTTTAGGATAAGAATTAGTTGATTGCGTTCCTCGGCAGGAAGAAAACGCCGGGGCCGACATCGTCGGGGTATGGGGTACCGCCATCGGCAGTAAGTGACACTTTCATCGGCACAACTTCCGTTGTCGAATAGGTCTCGACATGGCCATCGGTGTATCCTGCACGAAGCTTTATTTCAGGATAATCTCCAGGAGCACTCTTCCTGTACCAAAAGGCTGAAAGAAGGTATGTTTCGGGAGTGATATCGGCTCCATTAAATGTTTCACAGCTACCGTAGCAGCCGGGACTTCGCCAATGATTATAACCGAAATAGTCACTTACAATCAGTTTGCTGTATCTTCCGCTGCTCGCCGGACTACTTGGCCCTCTGAAAATTCCGCGTCCCTCAAGCACTCCTCTATAGTTCCAATAGTAACAGTATGTACCCCCAACCGGATCGGCAGGAAACGGCGTCTCGGGATTGTCCCAATCGTCACCGGCATCCCAGGCTTTCTGTAAATACCTGTACTTCCGTGGGGCATTGGGACAATACATGGTGCTCGCATCAGCTATGAAATTCTTCAGGTATTCGCTCATGGCTCGGTGTAATTGCGGACTGCGGCGTCTGTTACCGGTTAATCTGGTTGGGTCCGACCAATTCCAGTTATTATCAAATCCGATAGTAGCTACAGATTCGGGGTATCTATCGTTGTTCTCCGATGCAAAGAGGTTTATCGCGGATGTAACCTGCCTCTGGTTGCTCATGCTCAAAACCGACTTGGCTTGACGTTGGGCGCCACTCAATGCCGGAAGCACAATAGCCATGAGTAGGGACAAAACGGAAATAACTACAATCAGTTCGATCAGCGTGAATCCCCGCTTATGTCCATTACTTACCAGTATGTACCTATACCGGACGCAGATTTTACTGACCTCCTACCAAGCCGAGATCACGTTTTTTGCGCAATCTCAGCGCCTCAAATAAATTTTCCTTATTATACACTGCCCAGAACACGATGTCAACCCAGAAAAAAGTTTATTATTGGACTACGTGAACCGATAAATTAATACTACCTGTATTCTATACGTTATAAGTTTATTATCAGGTCCTTGCTAATTTAAAGATTTTGCTCCTAATTAATCGGCCGCCATGCCTTTAATAAGGATAACGTCTTTATTAAGAAAGACTTAAGTTCGCTAATAGTACTAAATAAAAAATCGATTCTGCTGTTTAACGGCGGTACTATAAAAAGCATCAGGTCTCGAAATGATCTGGAGCCGGCCTGATAATTTCTATCGCCAAACCCTTCCATATTCCATGCGGCAATAGAAATTAATTCCGTGTGTCATCTGTTTAATCCTGGTTGTCCGGGTTCTGCTACTTGAGCCGCCTGTGTCCCATCTGATTGATTATCGCCGTCGGTATCAGTCCATAACGGCCAACTACTTAAGCTTGCATATGGCGTTCCTCCATAAGCACCCATATTCACCCGACCTCCGTCAGGCTCGCGTCCACGATGCATGCCTGGATCACCTTTATTAATACAAGGACTTGTCTGCGAATCCGTTACCCAACCATCTTGTGTCGAATATCTGCCGTATATCGACTGCAAATGGTAGTCGCCGTTTGCAGGATCATTAGGATCAGGATTAGCGAACAAGGGATCTTCACTAATATTGCCGCGGTCTATATCGCCAGGTCCCAATTCTCCGAGACAACTGTAGTAGGCACGTGGTTGAAACAGATCACTAAATAAGTCGCCGCTTGTGTTATTCCATAAGATGCAATTGGTTATAATCGGGCTTGCCCCTTCATAGGCAGTTATGCCAAATTGGTTATTAGCTATGGTCAAATTAATAAGTTCAGGCGATGCACTGGAGCATAAAATAGCAGCTTCGCCGCAATTAGTTATGACAAAGTTACGTACGATACTATTCGAACTCTCAGCACCATAGAAAGAAAATGCAATACCATTTTCCGGGGCCTCAATCACGGCGGCATCGCCTGCGCTCTGGAGGGTTATTCTCTTACTACGGAAGACTACTTCTTCCTGATAGACACCCGGCCATACCATGACCACATCACCATTAATGACGTCTTCACCTTCGAGGGCCCTACGGATAGTTGCGAATGCCTCGTCTTTGCTTAGGCCTGAATTGAAATCGCTGCCATTAGAACCATCAACGTGGAAAATAAGAGGACCACTGCTGTTACTTGCCTCTTCGGTCCCGCCATATCTACCCATATTTATGCGTTTATTATTCGGGAACGGTTCCGAGCCAACCGAATCCTGGGGATCACCGGCATCAATACAAGGGCTATGGTCGTCGTCTTTGACCCAATCGCCCTCATCATAGCGACCCAACTCCGAACGAAGATGATAATCTCCCGAACCCGCCGATGCGAATAAAGGATCTTCATCAAGATTATCTTGTCCGGAAAAACCTCCTTCGATATTTGAATAAAGAACGGAAATGCCTGAGGCCGAATCGTTCCATACAGCCGTACTATCATTATACCACACAATGCTGTTACTTAAGACCACATAACTGTTTTCCGAGTGAATGCCCCCCCCCGCTGATATTATTGTTCCCGATAGTTCGTTGTTGGCAATTGTACAATTCGTCACACTCAAGTCAGCCGAGCCGGCAAAAATGCCGCCGCCGGCACCGGCAGTATTGTTCGAAATGATACATCGCTCCAATGCGAGATTCCCATAAGAGCCGCCACAGTAAACGCCGCCACCTTCTATATCACCCTGTGCATTATTATATGAAATATTGCAATTCGCTAACCAGGCTGAGCTTCGCCAACAATATATTCCCGCCCCACGACCGTTGTAATAACCAACATTTTCGATGATCTCAGAATTGATGATCCTGGCGTCGGAACCTCTTATCAGGGCTATACCAGCCCCATATCCACCGGATTCTGCCGGCCCCTGACCTCCGGCACGGCATTCTTCGATCACACAATCAATAATTACCGGTGCCCCCCCAACAGAGCCGACCCCCCCTCCCAGCTCTGTTGAACATTCTCTTATAACACAGTCAATAATACTTGGACTACTGAACTCGCAATAGATACCGCCACCAATCGGATGTGAAGGACTTGAGTTCCAGCTCGCAAAGTTCGAAGGAATCTCTGAGCCCGGCAAAACGGCGCCTTGGATGGTAAAACCACGCAAAACAGAGTCCGATCTTTCGCCTTGATGAAAGTAAAAGCCTCTGTGCGCCTGATTAGAACAGTCAATGATGGTCGACTCCCTACCAGCCTTACTACGCAAAGTAATTGCCTTGCCCTTAAAATCAATATCCCAGTTGCCTGGACCGCTGTATGTGTCCGGAGCAACTTCTATGATATCGCCGTCACTGGCAGAATCAATAGCTTCCTGGATAGGGTAATGGTCTCCCGGCACTTCAATCGTGGCAGGATATAAATCTAAACGCACTTTCAAATCATCAATCAGAACTTTTGTTCCCCGGAATCTTATATAGCATGTCCCCCGGATTGATTCCATCATGATGGTGTTACTTTCATTTTGAAGTTGTTCTGGCTCTGACCAGTCGATACCATCTTCCGACAGCTCGTATCGCAAATAGCCTTCGGCACCGTAAGGAAACTTCACATTAAGCAGTAATTCTCCATAAACAGCCCCCATAAATTTTTCTGAATCGTTTGGGGGGAAGCGGTATCCCAAAATGGCCGGTTCGTCGTTATAATCTCCAAAGCCTAATTTTTGCTGGCCATCCGAATCAAAATAATACAAATATGCCTCTTCTGATGGAGGAAATGCCCCCTGCGGCCAGAAAATGGAGTGAACATAGCAGTCTCTTTCGGCTTTTTGAGTGTCGAATTCGTCCTGGTATCGATATGTATCTATCCAGTCGGCCTCGAGCCGACCGGGTGCCATGCAAACTAATGCTCCAGCTATAATAGCTTTAGAAATCCAAAACCAACTTGTTCCTGGCAGTTTCATCTATATTGATCCAGTTGAGTTCGTTAATGCTCACCCATCCAAAGAACCTTTTCCCAATGACAAGCAATCATATAGATTACTTAACCTCCATTAAAACCATCCTCCATATTCCGGGAATAATTCGTGTGATTAGAACCTCGTTGGTTTAATCGAGTGAATCCTCCAACAATTGCACAAGCCACAAGAGACCCGAACTATCCTTTGAAGAAGTTTGTTGCCTTGGTCTTCTCGGAGCTACGAACTCTTCATTAATATCTTCAACAGATTGAAGATAAGAGAACTTCAGATTTCCCGTACTACCTTGGTCGGTGGATAAGGTGATCTCATCAATTACATCCTTTTCCATATCTATTTTATAAATAATGCTGATACCTTCGTGGTTTAGCTGAACTTTTGCGTACCTGCTACTTGGTGTATGGTCCGTATCAAACAATATCCGCTGTTCAGCAGCGTCTCGGCGCACTGTATCTATTGTGTGCAGCCCCATCCAGGGTCTTGCCAAGCCTTTGAAGAAGCTGCCGCCTTTATATATCCCCATCGGGACTTGCGGCGAACGATATGTATAAGCATTTTCATACGTATCAACTATCGTCATTGAACCAACCTGCAGTTTGAGCCATGGGCTGTATTGTAGGCTGGAGAAATAGACAAATGGTATCCTACCTGAGCCGGATACATTCTCTCCGTTAATTTGACCGGTAATTCGGAAGTAAGTCCATCCGCGTTCATGCATCTTATCACGATTATCAATAACTTTGGCTGTTGCCGGCCAGTCCGCCTGAAAATAATCTTCATCCAGAACGTTGTAGTGGCGAATAACCCACGGCTTATTACCATTTGTGACTTCACCACGGGCGGCAATAACAAGAAGCCCTTTACCTTCGACCGCCACAGGCTCAACCATTCTTGTACTTCCCTCAACCTGGCAGATAAAATCAGTTAATTGAGGATCGTCTGTAGGAATCCTTAGTACGCTAAGATCGTTAGCCCACATGCGATAATTGTTAATATAGACTTTATTGTCGTGGTAGTAGTAATTGCCACGGGGATTCTGCAGAATCTGCCAGTACGAATCGTCCCCAACGTGGCCTGATTTTGCTCTTAGCATTAAGGGTTCTGTCGGACCGAGCGGGAAATAGTACCTATATTCTTGCTCAGTACTACTGCTAAGCCCGATATCCTGGGTGATGGCCATTGAGGGATGAGGCCCCTCAATACTTTGTTTCGAAGGAATTGATTTCACAGCTATCGTTCCAACAGTTAACGCGCCGGCAGTCGTCAATACAATGGCAGTTTTCGTAGTAGCCAGACCAACGAGTCCCGCTAATAAGCCAGCATTAACTGTGGTAGCGGTAACTGAGACCTGTGCAGCCGCTGCTTCGCTTGGGGCTGTTATCTTCCCAAACAATACCAGAGCAGCTAAAAGAGAGCCTTTGCCAAAACCATTGCGCGAAAGCTCCTTCTGCAACGCCCTTTTAGCACGCATAAACAACATTCGCGTACTAAATTCGCTACAGCCCATCGTTTCGGCAATCTCAGAATATGGCATGTCATCATAGCAACGCATAATCAGAATGGCCCTGTGCCGCGTCCTTAGTTTTTTCATCGCCCCTGAAACAATTTGTTTCAACTCTTCGCCAACCAGATTTTCAAACCCATCCTGCCGCTCTTTCAGTGTCCGCTTTTGTTGGGCGCTTGAGAGCGCCACCTTACGCTGCGTCTTTTCAGTGCGATAATAACGCCGCAGCTTGTTCGTGGCGATCCCATAGAGCCAGGGCCAAAAACGGTCAGCTTTTCTTAATTTACCGATTACCTTAAACATTTCCAACAAGCTCTCCTGTACAATTTCTTGTGTTAGGTCTTCCTGTTGAGTAAGACGAAAGACATACGTACGCAGGCGCTCTCGTGCCTGCCGGGCCAATTGGTCGAGGCATTGCCTATCGCCTCGCTGAGCCCCCCTGATCAGTTCGATCTGATGCAACTGCAGATCCATACAGGGCCCCTGTTATCGTTGTCACATATATCCAGACTAATATTAAGTGCCACCATTGATGCAAAATGTAACGGTTATTTTATAATTTTATCAGCAAACGGCTGCTGATAATAGCCTGTAAACACAACACTTATAGGAACAACCGTCTCATTTTTCAGCATTGGCGATAAAAAACTGTTACCGGACAATTTTTATAATCAATTTCGCCAAATTTCCATGAATAAAATTCCGCTTTCTGCCGCTCAACGTCTTGAATCAAAAGATTCAAGAAACGACTAATTCGGCAAAAAACTCGACTCTGCTTCTTATTATAATTTATTGTACCATTCTGACAGCAAAATATACAAAAAAACACTTCAGATTATTACAAATTCAAGACGATTTTGGTGTTATAGCGGAATTAGATGGCGAAATCTCGTTTCCAAAGGTGTTAAACAGCAAATACCTGATAAAAATAATGACGTTTTTAATCAAGGGAGACGGCTATGAAACGAATAAAACCCTTACGCATGTTGTTCTTATTAGGTATAGCTATATTGCTGTTCTTGATTATTATGTACGCTGATTACAAGTATGGCTTGAGGAAACGTCCGAGCAACCTGTCGAACCGGCGAAGAACCGAGCATTTCCACATTTACACTGACCTTGATTCTGACTCGTTAAATTACTACGAGCATTTTCTTGAGGGCTTCTTTGACTATATCAACAGCCAATATTTTAAAATCAGCCAAAGGCGTCGTCTGAAGGTCTATCTATTCAGGGACACTCGTAGTTACACATCCTACGCAGAAAGCATTAGCAAACATTACACGCCCTACGGATTTTATATGGGCCCTTGGGTGAATATTATCGTTGTGAACAGAGATTCGGGGCTGGGAACAGCAACTCACGAACTGGTTCACCATTTCATAGCCACAAGCTTTGCCAGCAATCCTCCCAAATGGATTGATGAAGGTATCGCTACGTTTTTTGAGAAATTTATTGGACATCTCGACAGCAAAGGCAAACTGACAATTTCGGTTGGATACTTCAGCAACTGGCGATTTCCTATCACTAAGAAGAACGCAAAATGGCTCAGCCTCGACTGGCTGATCACATCCCAGGAACCTGACCAATGTGCAGCCAGGTCATTTATGCTGTTTTTGCATAAGAAAAGACTTCTGAAAGATTTCGTTCGGCAGATGAGTGTGCAGACAAATGACCCTGCCGGCTCGGTAACGTTGCAGAAAGTCTACGGCCGACCAATTGCGGAGATAGAACGCCAGTGGAAAAATTGGATAAAGGAGCAGCGGATAGACGGGAATGTGCATCTGGTACCCAGCGCTTTTGTGAAGACGGAAGAGCAATGGCAAGCGTGGTGGAGTGCAAATAAAGACATACTTTACTGGAGCCAGCAGGAACAGATATATCGGATTAAGAATTAGACTTATGAGTCGAAGACACTGATCCATATCTGAGAAAAATTCTTTTATAACACTGGTTTTTGGGAAGCATTAGTCACAGATTCATCCGTTCCCAAACGAGACGATTATCGCAACTTTCCCTAAGGCCCGGCTGCTAATAAAAAAATCTTAAACCAGCTTGTCAGCAGCCGGTGGATTTAGTTGTAATAGTTGACACTATGTCTGACACCTACCGAATAAGGTATAGTAGAAAAACAGCGTAACGAACCGGAGGCGTGGCAGAGTTATAACAATCGAATTCAAATCCGCTACCCTCCACAGAACACAATTATACCTGAACAGGCATCTCTTCTTGCACAATCCGGCGTCTTCTTTTTCTCCTGTTTATAGTTCTTTGTTCATTTTGCTGTTTCGGTTTATCTTCCAAAGCCACATGAAGGGCTTCAATGGCTGTTGCGGCATATAAATCGGCTTCCATTTCCTGCCAGAGTCCTTCAGCCCGGTTGAAAAGTCCGCCTGAAACCATTATGCGCATATCCGGCCAGGCATTAACAGATTTTATAGTATCAATTAGCCGCCGCACATCAGGTGCCTGCTTTGGAGCAGTACCATAGATTAAAAGTATATCGGGAGAACTCTCATTTATATATGCAAGGATATCATCATTGGTAAGACCACCGCCCAGGAATCTCACTTCCCAGCCATCACTTTCAAACAAATCCGTCATCATCTGAGCACCAAGTTCCTGCAATTCATCCGGCGCACAACAGACAACAACCTTTTTGTTTTTACTGGGTCTGCGAGGCAGCTTGTTTTGAAGCTGATCCACAATAGTGCGATTAACACGTGTTGCCAGATGTTCCTGCACAGGTGTTATTTTCTCTTCACGCAGCAGTTTCTCAATTTCTACCATAACTGGCCATACCATATGGATATAAACGGAATTGGCAGGTATGCCTCTTTGCAAAGCTTCCTCAACTACTGACCGACATGTCTTTCTATCCCCTCGCAATAGTGGTTCCAGATAGCGGACTAATACATCTTGCTCTACCATAATTTTATCTCCAATAACTTTTAACTTCAGGCCTTTTATTTCTCCATCATTATGGTGGCCTCTTTTTTCTCCCAAAATGTTAAATTGGGCAATTTCAACCAACGGGTTATATACCTATCGGAGGTCTGTGAAAAAAAACTTTAGTTAAAATAGATAAATTAGATAACATAGAAAACATTTTGGCTTTCGCCCCAATAACGATGTAACTCTTTTTTTAGTAGTAAGTTACAACCTCAATATCTTTTTTTTAACTAAAATGATTATTATTTTATACAGGTCTTACCATCCCATACTTCGCTTGGGTCAAACCTATACAGATAGCAAAATTGCCATATGACAGAGTGAATATGGAGGGGATTTTAGGACTCTACAAATGTTGAAATGGGTAAAATGATAATAGCTGGGGCTAAAAAACCTGTTTTGGGATTAAGATTTTTAGGACGATTGGATACTCAGTAATTCAAACTGATAACAAAAAAAGTCGTAAGGCCTTAACAGGTAAATACATAAGTATACAAAATTACAAGTTTTAAAATGAGGTTTTTGAACCTTTGTTGACATTATATTAAACATTTTTAACCTAAATTGACCTAAAATGAATAGATTAAGGCTTTTCGAGGCGTTTTGCCGCCTCGAAAACCTTGTTGTACT
>CAZFOQ010000150.1:0-9832 GCA_964520535.1 uncultured Pirellulales bacterium
TAACAGAAGACAGCGGATACTTCCATCTACGGGTTAAAACCCGTAGAATTACGGCGGAAGATTAAAAAATTCAGGTTAAGGAAACCAAAAAAGATGCTAACGAGTTCGCCGAAATCGGAATTATCCAAACGCTATCTATGATCAATACCTATTGCATACTAAGTCCTATATTATTGATACGGAGGCGCCGAATTCGGCGAATTCTATAATGCCGATAGCTCCTAAGAAAGAACTCTCGCTTTTCGATTCAACATGCATCATTGTAGGAATCATCATCGGAGCCGGAATCTATCAGATGGCCCCCGATATTGCCAAGGGCGCCGGTAACTGGTGGGGCGTGTTATTGCTTTGGGTTGCCGGTGGACTGCTGTCACTATGCGGGGCTCTTTGTTATGCCGAATTGGCTACAGCATATCCCAAGGAAGGTGGTGACTACATTTATCTGAGCCGGGCTTATGGTAAGTGGGCCGGTTACTTGTTTGGTTGGGCTCAGCTTACGGTCGTCCGTCCCGGAGACATTGCCGTGATGGCTTTTGCGTTCGCGACATATGCCCGGACCATCTTCGATCCCTTAGCAAGCCATCCGGCTATCAGCCAGCGTCTCTTTGCTGCTATTGCTACAATTATCCTGACAATCATTAATATCCTGGGAGTTAAGGAAGGAAAATGGACACAGAATTTGCTGACCATCGTCAAGGCTTTGGGACTGTTGGCAATCGTGGGCGTGGCAGCATTCGCACCAAAGAGTTCAGCGAGCACCGCAAGTTTCGACCCTTTGCCGCTTAGTTTAGCGCTGGTCTTCGTGTTGTTCACCTATGGTGGCTGGAACGAAATGGCCTATGTGGCTGCAGAAGTTAAAGACTCCCGCCATAATATTGTTCGTGCTCTGGTGCTCGGTACGGGTGCTGTTATCTTGTTGTACTTACTGGTAAATAGCGCGTTTCTATACACCCTGGGCTATACGGGTTTGGCCACTTCTGATGCAGTAGCTAATGATGCCATCTCTTCGGTCTTTCCCAAGATGGGCGTCCGCTTAATTAGCGCGTTGGTATGCATCTCAGCTTTGGGGGCTGTCAACGGCCTGATATTTACGGGAGCACGCATTTCTTATGCGATGGGGGCCGAGCATAAAACATTCAAAATTTTTGGTAAGTGGCATGAAAGAACTGGTACTCCTGTCTGGGCACTGCTGGTACAGGGTATTATTGCCCTGAGTCTGATTATGGTCTTCGGTTCTTTTATCGATACGATTTTATACACCGCCGTTGCCGTGTACGCTTTCTATATGGGGACAGCTCTGTCTGTTATTGTGTTGCGTTTCAAAGAACCTGGAGTTGAACGTCCGTACAAGGTTACCGGTTATCCTGTCACTACGCTCATTTTTTGTGCCGTTTGTGGATTTCTAATATACAGTTGTGTCACATATGCGTGGGCATTCAAACGTGTCAGTATAATCGTTCTGGCAGGCATTCTTGCCGTCGGCCTGTTCCTTTATTGGATTACGGAAGTTCATGGCTCTGCTTCGCGCAGGCTAAACAGTGAATCTTCGCAAAACAAATAAGAATATCAACTCACAGAAAACATGGTCTTCTTATATCCTAAGGTGCATAGTCCAATAAAAAGGATTATTTCAGAATAATCAATCAACATTTCCCTAATCCCTCAAGAACTCTGAAAAACTGAATATCGACTCGCTTTGCTATTTTACGGCGTTTTTCCTTCAAAACTGCAATAAATCAGCTCCCCAGATCGTCTTTATGCATGAAAACTTAATTATCAAAACGGAAATGAGAGCCTCAAGGGATGGAAGTTAAAAAAATGACCAGGAAAGTCAATGCAGATGTTAAAGCGGTCATTTTATTGATTATAAACGAAGATCTTTCCGCTCTTCGAGATATCCTAACTAATGTTGCACATTTTGTTTCTAAATCCGTTTTCCAAAATCAAAATCCAAAGAGGCATAAAAATAGGAAGTCACATGGCGTTGTTAAATCAAAAGGAAATTCAGGAAAGAAACAATTATAGAATTGATTTAACTTTAGGTAACCGCCCCCCTTTTAGCGACTTGAGGTGTATTTTTATGCACTCCCAGTTTTTATATGAATATTCACGGCGAGTTACACGGCAGCTTTTTAGGTGGCTAATCTAAATCCAATCGCTTGGATAATAGACGAATTGAGACATGATGTGGAATTTTCTACTTAGTTCTTCCACCAGCACTTGCATCCTTTTAATCTGGCAATCAGTTGGGCCGGTAGTTTTACCATCAGCTATTACGCAGATGCGGATGGTCTGGCTGCTGTCGGACCCATTATGACCTGGTGTGGCTGACCATTGCCTTTGCCATTTTTCTGTTTGCTGTATTTGGCCATCGGTGCCTCCGGAGCCGTTGTATAAGCAGAAATGGCAGTTGATATATTCGGAATCAGTAAAGCCCTCAAGTGAAGCCAATTGTTCAATATTACCGGACTTTGTGCCGCTATAATAAATCTCGATACTTTTCCAACGGTCTGGGGATTGAACGGCCTGAGAACGGATTGCTTCTTTAACAGAGTCGAGGCGACAATAGGTCCAAAGAGAAAATGGGCCGGCAGATGGAGGATTATGCCCGGAGGCCATTAAGAGTATGGATCCTATTGTCATTGAAGCCAGGAGTGTTGCTAAAACTTTTGCCACTCTTGTCTGATTTGGCATTATTACATCCCTGATAGCACTGGCTTTACAGTCTCTTTACAATACCATCCCTGAACTCAAAGGCTCTATAGATGATTGAGCTTCATCCTGATAGATTTAGAATGAGACCCTTCATATCGAAGTAAAATCCCTTTTATAAAGTAAACATCGGCATCGACCAACGGATTACTCCAAATTTTGTCAAAAAATTCTCTATTTTACCTTTGTTCATTCTCACAACTGCAACCCCATCCCCCTAAAAAGGATAATTTCCCATCAACTACCGGTCTTTAAATTTCCCCTAAAAATATTAAGAACAAAACAACTCGCAGATAACTTGTTATAAACATGTTGCCTAATGAGATTATGGTTTGTAAGATTTCACCTATTAAATTCGATATGATAACCTGATTCATGCCACAGGTTGAGTTGGGATCTTTCGTTTCACTACAGGAAACTTAAAATTGCGTGTTTTTTAAGAACAGGAAGATGAAAAAATGGTATCAGAATCTTTTTGGCATCAAGGTGAATTTCATCCACTATCTGCAGACCAAATCACTCAATTGACCAGCCAGGGTTGTAGCTGCGAGGATTGGTCGAAAGTCAGGGTTGCTCAAGATTTTAACGCTATAACTGTAAAATCGACACACTTCAGCGGGCAGATACTGTTAGGTGCATTCAAGGAGCAAGTGTCTTTTATTGGTGGCGTTAAGAAACCGGCGGGCATCAGCAACGCAACAATTCATAACTGCAAAATCGGTAATAACGTTTACATCAGCCAAGTCAAGAACTACATCGCCAACTATATCATTGAAGATGATGCAGTGATAGATAACATTGACCTGCTTGCGGTGGAAGGCGAAAGCTCTTTTGGTAACGGGACAGAGGTTGCTGTCGTTAATGAGGCCGGTGGAAGAGAAATACCTATCTACGACCATCTGTCTGCTCATATAGCTTATATAATAGCGTTTTATCGTCATAAGCCGGAGGTAATCAAAAAGCTGCAAGAAATGATAGCGGATTATTGCCGCTCTGTTACAAGCTCTATAGGTCTTGTGGGAAAAGGAGCTGCACTTCTGAACTGTCGAATTATCAAGAATGTCAAAATAGGTCCTGCAAGTGAGATTGAGGGCGTGAGCAGACTGGAAAACGGCTCTATCAATAGCTGTGCTGAGGATCCTGTATATATCGGACCGGCAGTTTTTGCAGAGGACTTTATCGCATGCAGCGGCTCAAAGATTACAGATGGGACAATAATTGACAAGTGCTTCGTAGGCCAGGGCACAGTGCTGGCAAAGCAGTATTCGGCAGAAAACTCCGTCTTCTTCGCCAACTGCGGTGGCTTTCACGGCGAAGCATGTGCAATATTTGCCGGGCCTTATACGGTAACACACCACAAATCCACAATACTAATTGCAGGGCTGTTCTCATTCCTCAACGCCGGCAGTGGAACCAATCAGAGCAATCATATGTATAAATTGGGGCCGGTGCACCAGGGAATCGTTGAACGCGGCTCTAAAACAGGCAGCGATTCATATATGCTCTGGCCGGCAAAGGTTGGGGCATTCACTGTTGTCATGGGACGACATTACAGGAACTCAGATACGTCAGATTTGCCCTTCTCGTATTTAATTGAGCACGAAGACGAAAGTTTTCTTGCTCCCGGCGTAAATTTACGCAGCGTTGGAACTGTCCGAGACGCTCGAAAATGGCCAAACCGGGATCGGCGAAAAAATCCTGTAAAACTTGACTTAATAAACTTCAAACTTCTCAGCCCATATACAATTCAAAAGATGCTCAATGGCCGGGATTTGCTCAAAAATCTGAAAACAACATCCGGGGAGACATCCGAGTTTTTTACATATCACAATGTCAAGATCAATAAAGCATCCCTGGAGAGAGGAATTCAACTGTACGAGACAGGAATTCACAAGTTTCTGGGCAATTGTCTGATCCACCGCCTGGAGAACAAATACTTTCAAAGCGTTGACGAGCTCAGGACCACCCTTCAGCCGGAAACCGATTTGGGACCCGGCAAATGGATCGACCTGGCCGGTTTGTTCGCACCGGATCAAGCAGTACAGAATATGCTTTGTGACATCGAAAATGGAACGATACACACGCTGGAGCAAGTCACGGGAGCCTTCAAGGCGATGTATGATAATTACCCTCCGTACGAGTGGGCCTGGACGGTGGATGTTCTCCAACGGCTTCTCGGCAAAAAAATCGATGAAATATTACCCGAAGATATCATTGACCTTACAACAAAATGGAAAGAGGCCGTCGTGGACCTTGACCACCAACTTTATACCGATGCCAAAAAGGAATTTACTGCTACCGCTCAAATCGGCTTTGGCCTGGATGGGGATGAGCAGACAAAACATCTGGACTTCGCATCTGTCAGAGGAACATTTGAAAATGACAGTTTTGTTTCAGAGATCGAAAAACACATTTTTAACAAAACGGAACTCACCAACGAGCTTATCAATCGAATGGAAAAGCTTTGCTGAAAAAAATCGCAAAAGAATGAGAGGGCAAATGAATAATCTTTAAAGAAGGAGAGTATCTTATGAGAGTCATTATTGAACCAAATTATGAGCTGGTATCACAATGGGCTGCCAATTATGTTGCCGGAAAGATCCATGATTTTAGCCCGACTGAGACAAAACCTTTCGTACTCGGCCTGCCGACAGGTTCTTCGCCGCTTGGTATGTACAAGGAACTGATAAAACTCAACACCGAAGGAGTGGTTTCATTCAACAATGTTGTCACCTTCAATATGGATGAATATGTGAACATTCCGGAGGAGCATCCTGAAAGCTATCATTCATTTATGTGGAACAACTTGTTCAGCCACATTGATATCAAAAAGGAAAATGTAAATATTCTCAACGGCAATGCTCCCGATCTCGAAGCGGAATGTGCCGGCTATGAGGAAAAAATTCAAAAAGTGGGCGGCATAAACCTCTTTGTCGGCGGCATCGGCCCCGACGGGCATATAGCATTTAACGAACCGGGATCTTCCCTGTCGTCAAGAACACGTATAAAAACCCTAACTTACGATACTATCGTGGCTAACTCGCGGTTCTTTGATGGGGACATTAACAAAGTACCCAAAACAGCCCTGACCGTGGGTGTAGGTACCGTTCTGGATGCAGATGAAGTGCTGATTATTGTCAACGGTCATAATAAAGCACGTGCTTTACGGCACGCCATTGAAGGCAGTGTAAATCATATGTGGACAATCAGCACCCTGCAAACGCACCCAAAAGGCATAATTGTTTGTGATGATGAGGCCTCTGAGGAACTAAAGGTCGGCACAGCAAAATATTTCAAGGACATAGAGTCAGCAAACCTCGATCCCGGTCAACTTTTGAACCTTCAATCGTAACTCAAACCGCTCGTCAGGGCCTGCTTGTCATAAGCTACATCTGGTCACCTGATGGGTACACAATGTTCGCTTCAGCTTTGAGTGATTCTATATATTCTTTGGTGAGTTCAAGCTGTTTACTTTGCGTTAGCTGCCCTATTATTTTATCTTTGGCTTCTTCAAACGATATGATGCCAGCGTCTTTGTGGTCGGTAACTTTTATGATATGGTATCCATATTTGGTTTCCACGATATCACTAATTTGTCCGACTTCCAATTCGAAAGCCGCTTTCTCAAAAGATGGCATCATATCACCTCTTGAAAAAAAGTTTAAATCGCCCCCTTTGGAAGCTGAGGGGCAAGCTGAATTGGATTTTGCCAATTCGGCTAAATCAGCTCCATCTTTAATCTGCTTCAACAGATCTTGTGCTTTAGCCTTAGCCGTAGCTTTAGCTTCGTTTGGGTCGCCGCCTTTGATTAATTCGGGTATTATGAGAATATGGCTTGCCCTTATCTGTTCGGGTGATTCGAATTGCTTTGGATTCTCATCATAGATTTTTTTGGCATCGTCTTCTGTGACATTGATCTTGCCCGCCATTTGAGCTTCTAAAATTCTCTGATATGCAAGTCCCTCTCGAATCCGTTCTTTTTCTTCTTCAAAACTTCTGCCGTTTTCAACCAACTTCTTCTTGTATTCTTCAAGTGATAATGGCTCTGGCTGAGTAGAAAGCGTTTCAGTAATCAACTTGATTACTTCTTCTTCAGTTACTTCGATGTTGGCTTCTTTTACCTTTTCATCCAGCAGGTGCTCTACAATTAATTTCTCCAATGCCTGCCCTCTTAGTTGTTTTTTGTTTTGCTCAACAAGATCCGGCGGTATTTGTGAAGCACGTTCAGCAATTATATCGAGCTGTGGCTGAATGAGTTCATTTATGTCACTTTCGTTGATTTCGACTCCGTTGACTGTAACAGCGACACTGTCAGCAGGCATCTGAACAGCAGCCTGGGGATCAACTTGATTAACATCCGTCTCTTCAGGGCCGGTACTCTTGCGACAACTCAAAGTAAAAACAACAGAAAATATTGCAAGGCAGCTCAAAATCCGAATGCCACAAATGAAATTCTTCATAATATCGTCCTTTCGTAGTTCAAAAAAAACACGCCCTTTGTCAAGGGCAGGAAACGCCATTATTTCATTAAAAAGCCAATGTGTCAAAGTATTTCTATATTACGATCTGTGTTAGAGTATATATCTAATTATTTACAAAAACACTTCATAAGTGATAGAATACCAATCTGTTTCTTCAAATACAGAATCGGAATATAGAATTAAAGCAGGTTTAGTTATTTCCTTAACAAATTGAATTCGTTGCTTCTCTAAACAAATAATTACCGTTTAAGGCGAAATATTTAAGATAGATGTGTTTCCTATTAAAAATATATCGTATCTTCATTTTTAAGAGTTCGGTTATAATTTATGCCCAGGATATAGAAAAATATGAAATTTGAGCACCAGAAATTATCAAGCGGCTTGGTTCTAATCGGCGAGATTAATAAATCTGCTAAATCGGCAGCAGTGGGTTTCTTTGTCAAAACAGGCTCTCGTGACGAGGCCGAACAGACAAACGGTGTTTCGCATTTCCTGGAACATATGTTGTTCAAAGGCACTGAGAAACTCAATGCGCTTGAAGTTAATCAGGCCTTTGACAAAACAGGGGCACAATTTAACGCCTTTACAAGTGAAGAAAATACGGTTTTTTATGCCGCCGTCCTTCCAGAGTATTTAGCCGAAATAATCCGGCTCTGGGCGGAATTGATGAGACCGGCTTTGCGTGATGAAGATTTCAATATTGAAAAAAATGTAATCAAAGAAGAAATTGCCATGTATAAGGACCTGCCGAGCTTTGATGTTGTCGATAGATGCAGGACCCTGCACTTCGATGGGCATCCCTGCGGAAACAGCATTCTCGGAAGCGTAGAAAGTATTGACAATCTAACCGCCGAACAAATGCGGGGCTATTTTGCCGGTCGCTATGTTCCGAATAATATGGTCTTGGCTTGCTCAGGCAATTTTAACTGGGACCAAATCTGTTCTATTGCCGCAAATTGCTGCAACAAGTGGAAAGAACAGTCTGTAATAAGAGAATTGGAGCACTTTGACGGCAGCAAAAAGAAGCAGAGAATCGAAAAAGAAAATCTCGCACGTGAGCATGTATGTCTGATGAGTTCCGGCGTGTCCGCTCAGGACCCGAGGAAATATGCAGCTTCCCTTTTGGGAACTATCGTCGGTGACGATGTCGGTTCGCGATATTTCTGGGAACTGGTGGATATAGCATTAGCTGAAGCGGCAACAATGCAATTTGGGGCCATGGACGGCACAGGAGCTTTCTATAGTTATTTTCGCTGTAGTAGTGAAAATCTAAGCAAAGTGCTCGACACCGTCAACGGTATTTTCCACAACCTCTCCACAGACGGTATAACCAAAGATGAACTGAGAAAGGCTAAAAACAAAGTGCTAAGCGCGCTGGTTATTAAAAACGAGCTGCCGATGGGCCGGCTGGTTGACCTTGGTTTTAACTGGATATATTTGGAAAAGTATCGTACTATTGAAGACGATATAAATTCGATTAAGGCTGTCACCATCGATGATATTAATTCTTTAATTGAGGATCTTAAGCCTGGTGATTTTACACAACTATCCATAGGTCCTGTTCAAAATAGTTGTTGAAAAACATGGTAATTAGTTTATGGGCAGGCTAATAATAAGCTAAACCTTAAGATTAAGATATTTCAATCGGGATGTGTGGTCTCGCCGGGCTTGGACATTGCAGGACTTATTTGAGTGGGCTTAAGAGGAGGTAGTTCTCGTGGGCAAGGCTGATTCCAACAAACAAAGGAATGCCGATGTTCTTAGGGCAAAAGATATAATTCCACCATATAACAAAAACATTCGCCAAGAACTAAAGCAGTCCGTGAAAGAGGAAACTTCCAAGTCTATCGGAGATAAAGCAAAGCATACAGAGACACTGTCGAGAGAACCTGAGGGGGTAGAGCAGCAACAAATTGGAATACCCAAATTCGACCTGGCTAATCAGATAATGTCCGAGCAACGTAAAACAGCAACGATAAAAAGAAAAGGCCCCGGCAAAATAAATAAAGCCACAAACCATAGACACAAAGTCCGATCAACGGGCTATAGTATTGAACCGCCACCAAAGTTGTCACAGCAAAAACAAATCATTGCAGAGATTGTAGCAAGGGATATTCAAACGCTTCTCAGAGGTAATATTTAAGCATTCCAAGATAACTACACAGAGGATATTGTCCGCTGACCTGGTTATGAACACTGCTAAATGCATAATATTGTCTTAAAAATAGCTTTTTCTTTATCATTTCAACAAAATATGAAGGCAATTTTGGAGTGCTCCTTCCCATAAATCATGGAAATAAATAATGATTTAACAGAAAGTAAAGCAGGTGGCGAAATTCAGTAATTCAGACAGTGCCAATGGCAATAAAATAACACGATTTCTGACAAAAGGCTGCCATTTTATTTTGTGCGTTTTAGCCCTATTGAAGGTGTTCCTGCAGGAACAAGACAACTTGAGGATTTCGCCTGGTGAAGCAGGATTCCAGAAAAATGAGCTTTTCACACAATAACGTAAAAAAACATATAAAATCCTTAAAAATTAGGGGATTTTTCTTGACGACAAGGATGTTAACTTGGTATAAATAGGTTTTCTGGAGGAGCATCTTGTATAGGTGGACATCGTTGGGTATTTGAACTCC
>CAZFOQ010000151.1:0-9808 GCA_964520535.1 uncultured Pirellulales bacterium
GTTGCATTTACTCTGGAAATTGAAATTCCAACTGCCTGCTCGGCAATTATCGTATTTATGGTTCTGTAGGGATTATCAGCGTTGACGTAGCAGAATTTACCGCCATAAACTATTATGATTCTTTTGGAGTGCTGCTTAGCGACGTTTATTTTTCGTATCAATTGGCTTTCAAGCTCTTTAAGAACCTCATGCCGGCCAGGTGTCGTATAAACAATTTTCTTGGCATCTAAAAAACCCTGCTTTCTTAAGTAATTTAACTCTGGAGCAAGTGTTCCGCAGGAGACTATGGTATAATCCTTAAACGAGAACTCTTCAGCCATTTTTTTACCTTTAATTTCTTTCTCCGAATATTACCGTTCCAATTCTGACCATATTGGAACCCTCCTCTATAGCAACTCTGTGCGAATTTGTCATACCCATAGACAGATACTTCATATCCACATTTGGCAAATCAATCCTCTTGATCTTTTCAAATATCTTTCTTATTCTTTTGAAATATGGTCTAACATTCTCAGGGTCACCAAAGCGAGGTCCCATAGTCATCAAACCGGCCAGTCTTAAATGACCAAGGGCTGATATATCTCCAGCCAGTTTTTCCATATATTCATCAAAAGGTTCATGTTCTGCTGGTTTTATGCCGGACTTGGAATCCTCGCTGCCAATATTAATCTCTATGAAAACTGGTACTATTCTTTTTCTCGCACTTTCTATCCTTTTATCAATAGCTGCTGCTTTCTCCAGAGAGTCAACAGTTTGGATTACATCGAAAATTCTTAGTGCCTTATTTATTTTGTTCGTTTGCAAATGGCCTATCATGTGCCATCTGACTTTAGCTGCTTTCTTTTGCAAAGCACTGTACATTTGTCCTGCTTCCTGAACATAATTATGACCTATATCTGCAGCACCGGCATCTATAGCTTCTTCTATTTCTTCAACTGTTCTTGTCTTGACCGAGAGAACTATGATCACATCATCCGGAATCCTTTCCCTGAGTCTTACATAATTTGTTGAAATGCTCATATTTATTCTATCAAGTTTTTATATCCCTATTTTTAGTATTAAGATTCACAGGGTTTGCTATCACAAGGCGTATCACGACCACAACAGGGCCTGTCTCGGCCACAAGCCGGAGTATTATTTTTAGCATAATCATTCGAATAAAAACCTGAACCCTTGAAAATCACCCCTGCTCCGCCGCTAATAAGACGCTGAACTTTTCCTTTGCATTTTGGGCACTTTTCTAAGGGGTTATCCTTCATGTTTTGGAACTTTTCAAATGTGTGACCGCAATTCTGACATTTATATTCGTATGTCGGCATAGTCACTTCCTCTTTTTTTTAAAGATTTTTGCACAGCACCAATTTTTGTTCTTGGTTCCGGTTTGATTTCTAATTTGTCCAGCGCCTGTTTCAAATCCTCAAGAAGAATCTCGGTTTTCTCAATTCCCGCTGAAAGACGCACGGTATTAGGCCGTACTCCGAAAACAGTCCTACGTTCCGGCGGCATATAAAGCAGCGTTGTAAGGTATGGTATGCAAATCAGTGATTCGGTTGCTCCTAAGCTGACAGCATGACATATAACTTGAAGCTCGCTTATGAAATTTTTGGCGTCTTCCTGGTTTCTGCCGACATCAAACGCTAATACCCCCCCAAAACCATTTTGCATCTGTTTTCCGGCGGTAGAATGTCCTGGATCATCTTTTAGTCCTGGATATCGTATATGTGAAACTTTGGGGTGTCTGGCTAAATATTCTGCTATGGCCATTGCATTAGCTGCCATTTTTTCTGCTCGCAGCTCGAATGTTTTAAGACCTCGTTCCAGCAGAGAACCTGAATAGGCATCCAAAGTTGTCCCAATAGCCTGGCGGGTAAACCATAACTTATCATAATGGTTTTTTGAACTGGCTATAGCACCTGCCATAAGATCGTTGTGACCGCCTAATCCCTTTGTGGCACTATGTACTACAATATCAGCACCAAGCGAGAGTGGTTTTTGATGGTAGGGAGTAGCGAAGGTATTATCAACAACCAATAAAGCTGCGACTTTGTCGGCCTCTTTTCGTAAGGCTGAAATATCTAGAACCTTGCACAAAGGATTACTCGGACTCTCACAAAAAATCATCTTTGTATTGGGTTTAATATACTCGCCAATTTTATTGCCATTACAAGCATCGATCCATGTAATATCAATCCCCATTCGTTCAAGTATGAGTGATACCTTGTAATGCGCCCCATATATATCGTGGAACAAAATCAAATGGTCACCGGCACTGAGATATGTCAGATATGCCATTGTGCAGGCAGCCATTCCTGAAGTACAAACGATGCAATCTTCAGCTCCTTCCAGTGCAGCTATTTTCTTCTCCACCGCCCGGACTGTTGGGTTATCGTCTCTATGATAGGTATAACCGTCTATTTCGCCGTCTGTGATTTGTCGTAATACTTCAAAAGAACTGTATTCATAATTGACTGCGTTAACAATAGGTGTAACCATTGGCTTATTGCCATATGGTGTTAGTGGATCATTGCTCATAAAATATCTCCATTTTTTCCTTTATTCAAACAATAACATTGCGATCGCAACAGTCGTTGTCCAGAGATCTTTCTGACCTCTGGCTGTTTGCGTAATATTAGAGGTCCTGATAATCAAGCCGCTGGCTTTATAGACCTGCTCTTTTTCAGACCAGGCTTTATCCGGATCGACTTCAAGCCCGAGAGTTGTTCCAAGCATGTCAGCAGCCAAATCCTCGGCCATGTCGGCAGCTTCCGGCTGATTCATACCATGACCGTGAACTTCACTGATGTATCCCCATTTGTTTCGGTCTTTGGGAACGGCAATACCTATTGAAGAAGCTATCAATCGGCCATGTTCATTTGTGTCTGATCTTGCCATTACACAATAAGATATCTGACCAGGGACCAGCTTTTTTAATCCGTTGTCTTGCCCTACAATTTTACAGTTTGGCGGAAGTATCGATGAGACCTGGACAAGATTTTGCTGGGCTACACCTGCCTTTCTTAATGCTTCTTCAAATGATTTTAATTGATATTTGTGCCTGCCTACACCTTTGGTCAAAAACACCTTTGTCGGAACCAAACCATTCATAAAGTCTCCATGTGAACTGTTGCTTTGCTATCTAAGTTTTAAAAATTCCTGTATATTCACCTTAACTGCCTATACTGCATATGCTGGATGCGATATTGTGAGGAAGACCAATAACAAGCTGCTCTTTTTCGATAGCCCCATATTCTCTGGAGTCAGGACAGCCGAAAGAGATACTGATTTTTTGCTCAAGAAAGCTTTTGACCGCAACGTTTCCGCAAACAGACATTATGCCTGAAATTTCTGTATTGAGATTCTGGCTGGTCATTTTCTGCCAATATCTGATCAGCTTCATTGCTGATTCAGGGCTGGCATAACTTAGATAAACATCTCCCTGGATGTCTTTGCCAAGAGAAATCCCAGTGATTTTTTCATTCAGAACAGGCACACTTCTTATCAATTCATAGGCTACATCCTGATCCATGCCTGTTTTCTCAGAGAGCCTTTTAGCCAACTTCACATCATTGTTTTTAAGCCAACCAAAACACCTTTTCGCCCCATCACAGCATACATTAGGTAGGGATAAAGATATACGCTTGTTCTGAGCCCTATATACGGCTTCACAGAACCTCATAGGTTCAATATCATTTACAGGTATTTGTTTCTCAAACTTAATTGCCACCCAGTCAGAACCGCTGATTTGTGATAATTTTTTACATATCGTATTCAACTCCAGTTCTTTATTTGACATACTCAGCATTAATCCCATTTAGAAATTGATCTGCCCACCTGCACCTAAAAACAAGCATTTATTTCCAAAAGCGTATTTTAAAACTTCCATAGCCTTCAGACCAGTGCAATGCAAGGGTATAATTTTTTGAATGTCGTATTTTTTAAAGGCATCGATTGTATTTGCGATTCGCATCTGATTTGCTTCTAACAGGTGCATACCGCCTATTACAGCATATATGTTTCTGTCGCCCGTTAATTCATTGATATAGTCAAGTGTATTTACAACACCTGAATGTGCACAGCCAAGAACAACTATAAGCCCTTTAGCAGATTCGATAAACAATGTTTGGTCATCTAACAGGTCATCAGGTTTCTGACAATTTTCATCAAGGAAAAATGCTCCTCCGACATCTTCGAAGTCGTTCATACGCGTGACTTGCCCGGTTACTGCCAGTCTGGGAAATAAGTAAGCAGGCGCTGCTGTCCATATAACGTGACGGCCTTGAATGGCATTCTTTGCAGGGTCAGACATGCCAATATATCTTGCACTCGAAACTTTTTGACTGAACTTAGGTTCAGTTGCTGAAGGGTGCAAATAAATCTTTGCATTCGAAGCAATATTAAGAACTGCAGACAGACCACCTGTATGGTCATAATGGCCATGGCTTATTACAATTGCATCGGTATTAGCCAAATCGATATCTAGTGTTTTGGCATTTTGCAAAATCAAATTGCTTTGTCCTGTATCAAAAAGTATTCGTTTATAGCCATAATTGATCCATAAAGCCAGGCCATGCTCCGAACGAAAGTTTCCTGAAGGCGTGTTATTTACAATTACTGTAATAGAAAGAATATTTGCCTTGCCGGGGATCTTAAAATTGTAGTTCATTATTGCCCTATGCAGAGTTGAAGCAGCAAGATTAGAGCAATGATATTTATATGCGGGCAGTCCTCCAAGGGCCTCGGCAACCTGATCATCGGTTAGCTCCCAAACCTCATTCAGATGTTTTCCGATGGCAAGTTCTGTCATCATGCTACAGCAGGCTATTGCTGCAGGACATCCAAATACCTTATACTTGACATCAACCAGATGCTCGTCAGAAACTTTAATCCATACTCGAATCATATCGCCGAATTCTTCTGAGCCAATTGTTCCAATACCATCGGCGTCCGGGATTTCACCTGTGTTTCGCGGATTCATAAAATGTTCGAGGACTTTATCTGTATATTGCATAAGAAAATAGCTTAATATGAGTTAATTAGTTTTGGCTGATAGTAATATTTACCTTTTGCTGTGGCTTTGACTTTTCCATCCTGTATAATCTCAGCCTCCAATAGATACAGAGGGTGTGAAACACGTGTGATTCTTGCAGAGGCCGTTGCTTCTTGTCCTATTGTAACAGGATGTCGAAATCTCGTCGTCATCTCCACGGTTACGGTTGCCAGACCACGTGCAAACATAAAATTGCTCATTGCACCATCTAAAATTGATGAGATTACCCCGCCGTGCGCCATGCCCGGGTATCCTTCGAAAGTTTTATAACATTGAAATGTAGCCTGAACACTGCCATCATCCTCGATGTCAAACTCCATATGTAATCCTCTGGTATTTGCTGAACTGCATACAACGCATGCAGGATGAACACAATTACGTGTATAAGTGAGAGTATTTTGTACTATCTCAATATTCACAACTTCCCCTTCATCTCGTAATTTAAATGGAAAAAATCCACAATTTTATCTGCTGTTATCAGTGGTCACAGATGTTCTCTCCTGTTGCAAGGGTATTTTGTAAATAAGCAGAAACGAGTTCTTCAGGTGTGCTGGCTTGTGCCCCAATAACTACTTCAATCCCATTTTGTGCAAAAAGCTGTTGTGCTCGCTGCCCCATTCCACCTGCAATAATCACATTTACACCTATGCCGCCAAGCCACTGCGGTAATACGCCCGGTGCGTGGCCAGGTGGCGTCTCGTCGTTTCTGCTGATAATTCTACTTCCGTCATCATCAGTTTCGAAGATAGCAAATTGATCACAATGACCGAAATGTAGACTTAATTTTCCCTGTGCTAATGGAATCGCTATTCGCATTTTCTTATCTCCTTTCTGAAATAGGTTTGTTTCGTCAAATCCTTTTTTATCAAGTTCCAATATAGGTTTAATTGCTTCGTTGAAGCTATTGGCAACAATAGTGTTTTGGTATTTTTCTATGTATGGCTGACCAGAATCGCAAGCATCAACAATTTGCGGGTCTATTGGTATCCTGCCCAGAAACGGTATGTTCATCTCCAAAGCCATATTTTCGCCGCCGCCTGACTTGAAAATATCCGTATTACGACCACATTTTGGGCATATAAATCCGCTCATGTTTTCAATAACACCAATAACGGGCAGATTCAAACTCCTGCAGAAAGAAACTCCCTTTCTGACATCGGATAAGGCGACCTGTTGCGGTGTCGTAACAATCACAGCACCATTAGGTTTTTCCAGAAGCTGTATTACTGATAACGGCTCATCACCTGTTCCAGGCGGAGAATCGATAATGAGATAATCCAACTTGCCCCATTCAACGTCTTTGAGAAACTGTTTTATCATCTGATGTTTCATAGGTCCTCGCCATATAACAGGATTGTCTCTATCCTGGAGTATAAATCCTATTGACATCACAATTAAGTTGGCCGAAACAGACACAGGCATAATAGCATCACCCAAAGACATCAATTTTTTGTCTTCCAGGTTAAGGATTTTAGGGATGCTCGGCCCATGAATATCAATATCTAATAGTCCAACACTTTTACCGGCAAGAGATAAAGAAACAGCAAGATTGGCAGCAACAGTACTTTTACCCACACCACCTTTGCCGGACAAAATAAGTATTTTATGTTTAATCTGACTCATTCGATGGCGAATCTGATCCTGTTCAATTTCCATCTGCTGTTTCTGAGCTTGCTGATTTTGTGTGGTCTGTTTTGTCATGTTTAAATATTCCTCAAAAATTACTTTGGCTCGTCCAATGGACAAGCATTTGAAATTTTCATACTCATTACGATTTCATATTTTTGAGTTAATTGTTTAAAAACCTCATCACAGGCTTTGAACAAGTCCCTTGATTCACCACTTATAAAAGTACTCATAGCGGTTGTCTTTATTTCCAAGCCATGAGCACAAAGAATTTTGCAAAACTCTTTTATGGGTTCGGACAAACTTTTAGTTCGCAGTGGATAAATACTTATTTCTGCCTGCGCTTTCATAAATCAACCCTCACAGCAATAAATGCCCCTCTTTGTGGACGGAGTAGCTGACCTAAATGCTCCCACAGCATCGATATCCCAAGCATCCAATCTTTCTCAGGTACGAATCCTATTATCTGTATCCTCGTTATGCCATACTGACTTAAAAGGTCTCGTATCTGCCGCGGCGTAAATAGATGTGCCGACGAATACACGCTGCCCCGTTTATTTTTTCTCTTTTGGTTATATCTGTTTAAGGCATTTAAAACGCCTATTATGATTACTCCTTTAGTTTTTTTTACGCAACGAACCATCTCAAAAATAATTTTTTCCGGCTCTGTCGTAAATTCGAGAACAGTTATTGCCGCCGCTGCATCAAAACTGTCATCTTCGAAAGGAAGATTCTGTCCATCTGCAATTTCAAAACAGCTGTTTGGTATGCGCTTTTGCCTGGCAATTCTTATCATCTCTGAGGATATATCAATTCCTGTTACTTCAAACCCTTTATCGCTGAAATATCTGCTCCAATGACCTGTTCCGCAGCCGATTTCAAGAAGCTGCTTTCCATTATTATGGTCTCCAGCAAGGCTATCAAAGGTCTTCTTCTCAAGCCTGTCATACATTTGACCTGCAGCAGAACCATACCAGTTGTCATAGCTATCGGCCAGCTTATCAAAATCAAAATGTGTCACAGGTTTTGCCATACTGTTACAGCCCTTAACCAAGAGCATAAGTAATTTCTCTGAACATTGATTTTACTTTCTCTGCTATATCACCGCCGGTGTACTCAATCAGCGTTGCTTTCATTATCTGTGCTTTTGTGAAGGATTCATCGTAAGGTATTTTGCCGATAACCTTTAAGCCTTTCTCTTTAGCATCTTTTTCGATTTTTTCCGTCATCTCAGGATTAATGTCCGCTTTATTTACACAGACCAGAGTTTGAATGCCGAAACTTGATGTAAGCTGTGCAACTCTTTCAAGGTCATGTATTCCTGAAAGAGTAGGCTCTGTAACCACAAGAACCAAATCCGCACCTGTAATCGAAGCAATAACAGGACAGCCGATGCCTGGGGAACCATCGATAATCAAAAAGTCTTTATTTTGTTCTTCAGCGATTCTTTTAGCTTCTTTGCGAATTAGAGTTACGAGTTTACCGCTGTTTTCTTCTGCGATACCAAGCTTTGCATGTACCATAGGGCCAAAACGCGTATCAGAGATAAACCGCTTCCCATTTATAGCTGGTTCGAATGAAATTGCGCCAACAGGACAAAACTCCACGCATACCTTACAGCCCTCACAGGAAACCGGATCCACCTTGTATGTCTTTCCCACTATGTCATTTGCATTGCCATTAAGATGTATGGCTTCAAATCTGCACATATCGGCACATTTGCCGCAGCCTATACATTTTTCAGCAATGATAGAGGCCTTCTTGCCGCCGGAAAAATCGGATTCCTGTCTAATCTTTGGCTCCATAACCAAATGCAAATCCGCTGCGTCTACATCGCAGTCGGCAAGCACGGCATTGGGGGCCAGTGACGCAAATGCAGCAGTTATACTTGTTTTACCGGTTCCACCTTTTCCGCTTATTACGACTAATTCCTTCATAATATGAAACTTCCTTTGCGCTTCTGATGTTTGCTAAATGCAAGAACCTGCTTTACCGCTCTTTCTTTTTTCATTTTTCTCGTTTAAGTCAAAAAACTTATCTCTCCACCACAAAAAGTGTCCCCAGGGATTGTCAATTCTGTACTTGCCGTCTTCAGGCACACCGGGCCAGGAATTGATTTCTTCCAGGATTTTGTCGCAGGGTTTATCAAAAGCTAAAAGCTCATAAGCGCACTTTATGAGAGTAAACTTTTTATTTGCTTCAGGGCTGCTTTCGTTATGATCCGGATGATATTTAATAGCCGCCCGGCGATAGGCCTTCTTGAGCTGCTGCTTATTTGTATTTTCTTCAACTTCAAGAATCTTGCAGGCGGCTTTTCGAGCTTCAAGGTCCTTGGTTATTTTTTTCATGAAATCAGGATCGTGCTTCAATTGTCTTTTCCCATACTTTGTATATCTTCATATAATTTCAAAAACTTCTGCTTATAATCAGGCATTGTTTCTACTATCATCACACCTTGTGAATAGCTTTCAGCAATTTTTCTGTCATTTGGTATTTGAATAAGAACTTCAATATTTTCCTGCTGACAGTACTTAACTACCGCATCATCCCCGATGTCGCTTCTGTTTACTGCAACTGCAAACGGTATTTTTAACTGGCGTACCATACCTACAGCCAGCTCCAAGTCATTGAGACCAAAAGGTGTTGGTTCGGTAACAAGCAGAACAAAATCACTGCCCTTTATCGCCTCGATAACAGGACACGATGTTCCCGGTGGGGCATCTATGATATTAACCGCATAGTTTTTGACTCTTTTTTTGACATATCTGATCAATGCAGGCGTCTGGATAGCGCCTATGTCGAGTCTGCCGTGGCCGAAATACATTCCATTGGATTTACCGAATTCGGCTATTCCTATTTTGCGCTGCTTTTCAGTAATAACGCCCTCCGGGCAGATTGCCATACAACCCCCACACGAATGGCATAGCTGTTCAAAGACAAGCGGCTTATCTTTCAGGCAGATTATGGCGCTGTACTGACAAAGCTGTCCACATTTTCCACAGCCTGTGCATTTGGCCATATCAACTTCGGGGACTCCAACGGTGACATCTTCTGAGCTTTTGATTTCAGGTTTTAAGAAGATATGACCGTTAGGCTCTTCTGCATCACAATCCAGATATTGAACCTTCTGTCCTG
>CAZFOQ010000152.1:0-9807 GCA_964520535.1 uncultured Pirellulales bacterium
CGGAAATTCGGCGGCGTGGCCATCAGCACAACATCCGCATCGGTTTCCAGAAGTTTATGATAAGCATCGGCGCCTCTAAAACATCTCGACGCAGGGACATTATACTTTTGGCCGGTTCGCTCGGCCTTGTTCCTGAACCAGTCAGCAGTGGCAACTACTTCAAGCTCCAGACCGTTGATTTGTTTTGCTGCCTCTATGCAGTTACCCAGAGCGTCACTACCTCGACCGCCACAGCCTATCAGAGCAACTTTTAGCTTCCTTTGAGCGGATGCGGCAAAAATAACGTTTTTCCCGGCCAGGACCGCCGCTGCGCCGGTCGCCGAAGTCTTGAGGAACTTTCTTCGAGTGACTTTGGCCGTCGTTTCTTCTAATTTGTTCTTCATAAATTTTTCCTTTCGCTGGATTGCCTTCAATAGCTTTGCCTGTGCCTAAAATTCCTCATAAAAATAATAGATTTAAAAATTGTCGCAGGCCCCGTATGCTTCGATAACCGCTACCTCACCTTCTTTTCCGGGTTTGCTTCTGCCATGTTCCATACACAACACACCCTGGTAACCTTTCTGATGGAGATGCTTGAAAATATTCTTATAATTGATCTCTCCGGTCGTTGGCTCGTTGCGGCCGGGCGTGTCACCCAAATGAAAACTGGCAATTTCGTCCCAGGCCATATCGATATTCGGGATAAGGTTGCCCTCGGTAATCTGCTGATGATAGAGGTCGTTGACAATCTTGCACGAGGGACTGCCGACCGCTTTGCATATCTGGTATGCCTGTGGAATTTTCGTAAGGAACAGTCCGGGATGATTCCGCCAGGCATTCAGAGGCTCGATAACAATCACCAGTCCCGAAGGCTCACACACTTCGGCACAATATTTGAGGTTCTCAATCACATTTGCCGTCTGATAGTCCCACTCCAGCCCCTCATCGAACCGGCCGGGCACAACCAGCGCCCATTTGGCATTCACTCGTTTGGCGCACTCGACGCCCTCTCTCATCTTATTGATCAGCATCTCGCGTATGGCCTTATCGCGGGTGACAAAGGATTTGACACCGAAATCGGCATACAAGACAAACGGCCCCAAAGTCATGTCCAACCGGCTCATTTCCTTCGCGATCTTCTCCTGCAAGTCTTTTGGCTTGCCCATGATGCCGTTATCGAACATCGCGGAAAAACCCTGGTCGGTCATGAACTTAAGATTATCAATCGGATCTCTGCCGGCGTGCTGTCGAAACATACCAAGTGACGGTGCATACTTGAGTTTGAATTTCTTCGATGTCTCCGCCGCCCCCAGCTTTGTGCTCCCCGTTGTCACGGCTACCGCCGCTGCTGCAGCAGAAGCTATGAAACCACGACGGGAGATTTTCTGTTTCTGATTATAATTTCCTTTTACATATTCCATTTTAGTCCCCCGTATACAATTTTTTCAGGCCTTTTTGAACGCGGTCCATTTCTGTTTGCTCTTCGTGCTGGCCAAAACAGTCTCAATGAAAAGCATGCCGCGAAGGCCATCATTAACATTCGGAAAATCCAGTGCCAGCGGATCGGCTTTTTTTCTCGTCAATCTTGCTCGAACGGTATCGGCGAAGTTGCAGTAAATATTCGCAAACGCTTCGAAAAAGGCCTCCGGATGCCCGAACGGCAGGCGTGTCGCTCGACCGGCGGCCGGGCTCATTGCCCCGACATATTCGTTGCCGCGGCGCCAAACCTGTACAGGGCCGTCCGGCACTTTGACATACAGATAATTGGGATGCTCCTGGTGCCATTCAAGAGCTTTTTCTTCGCCGTAAATCCAGATGGCCAGATTGTTCTCTTCGCCGATCGAGACCTGGCTGGCGTGCAGAACGCCCCGGGCGCCGTTATTGAAACGCAGCAGGACATTACCGTCGTCGTCGAGCTTGCGGCCCTTAACAAAAATCGTCAAATCGGCACAGAGATGGGTAATCTTCAGGCCTGTGATATATTCGGAGAGATTCTCGGCGTGCGTGCCGATGTCACCCATACACCCGGCCCCGCCGCTTTGTTTCGGATCGGTTCGCCAGACGGCCTGCATACTGCCGGTTTTCTCCAGTGCCGTGGACAGCCAGCCCTGCGGATACTGAACGACAATCTTGCGAATCTTGCCTAATTCCCCGCCGCGTGTCATATCGCGGGCCAGCTTCACCATCGGGTAACCGGTATAGTTATGCATCAATCCGAACACCCGGCGGGACTTCCTGACGATTTTCTGGAGCTGTTTCGCCTCTTTGACATTGAAGGTCATCGGCTTTTCACACATCACGTGGAAACCGGCATTGAGAAAATCCCTGGCGATGGGAAAATGCCAGTTGTTCGGCGTGGTAATCGCAACAAAATCGATCCTCTCGCCTTCCGGCAATTTCAGTTCCCGCTCGATCATTTGTTCATACGTGCCGTAGACCCGTTTGCGATCAAGCAGAAGTTCCCGCCCCATTTGTTTGGATTTGCGAGGATTAATATCGAATGCCCCGGCCACCAGCTCGATTCCCCCGTCCAGTCGGGATGCCTTGCGATGCACATCACCGATAAATGCTCCCGGACCGCCGCCGACCATTCCCATTTTTAATTTTCTATTGAGTGCCATGCCTGCTCCTTTCACTAAAAATATGCCAAAAAAAGCTTCGTGTTTTATGTTGATGTCTTAATAATCCGCAAATGTAACGCAAACCAATCCACTTCGCAAGGTTTTGTTCAATAAGATAATCAAGGCAAAATGCCGCTATAAAAATCCATTAGCTTGACAATCCTGCAAACTCAGATTTAAAAATGGTTGAACACAATTCATAAATCAAGTAGGCTATAACATTCCCATAGTTCACTGGTTACCAGGTAACAGAGAAATCAGCTAAACAGTTGGCTACTTTAGGGGCAACTAAAAAATTTTGAATTTAGGGAAGCTTTACAGGAGATAAAAAAGAAAATGGCAAAATTAAGTGCATTTGCAGATGAGGTCACAGACGATTTTCTGGAGCAGGTTCAGTACCTGGACTCCGAAGGCGTCGGTTTTATCGAGCCTCGTTTTATCAATAAAAAGAATATTATGGACCTGACGAAGAATGAATTGAACGAAGCCAGAAAAATGATACTGGATTACGGCCTGAAGGTAAGCGCTATCGGCTCGCCGATCGGCAAAGTCAAACTGGACGAGCCTTTCGAGCCGCATCTGGATAAATTCAAACACGCGATCGACCTGGCCGTGTTCTTCGAGACGCCGTTCATACGAATGTTCAGCTACTATGCCCCTGAAGGTAAGAATATCGAGGACTTCCGTGATCAGGTTATGGAAAGGATGGCAGCCAAGGTCGAGCTGTTAAATGATGTTGATGTCACAATGGTTCACGAAAACGAAACGAAGATATACGGCCATAGCGCCAAAAATTGTGCCGAGATGATCGAGACCATCGGTTCGCCGAAACTCCGGCTGGTTTACGACCCCGCCAATTTCGTCTGGGGCGAAAAAATCACCGACAACGTCGAGAGCTGCTGGCCGGTCATGAAACCTTACGTCGTCCACGTCCATATCAAAGACTGGAAACTCGGCTCCAAAGACGTCGGCAGTATCCCCGGCGAAGGGGACGGTCAAATCAAAGAGCTGCTGGCCGAACTTGCGGCGATGAACTACGACGGCTGCCTGACAATGGAGCCGCACCTGCAGCTCGGCGGCCAGTTCGGCGGCTCTACCGGACCGGAACTTTTTTCCAGGGCGATTGCCGCCGTTAGAGAAATCGCCGATGAGGTAGGTTTGCCCTGTGACTGATTCGAGACAGAAAGGAAGATGGATATGAAGACCTGGAATTTTGGAATTATCGGCGCCGGACTCATCGCGGATTTTCACGCCAGAGCTATCGGTGACCTTCCCAATGCGAAACTTCTCGGCTATTGCGACAAAATCGCCGACAGGGCCGAACAACTCGCAGACAAATACGGCGTCCGCGCTTTCAAGGACTACCAGCAAATGCTCGACAGCGACGACATCGATATTGTCACCATTGCCACGCCGAGCGGATTCCATGCCGAGCCGACGATTGCCGCCGCCGAGGCCGGCAAGCATGTCATCTGCGAAAAGCCGCTGGAAATTACGTTAGAGCGCATCGACGCGATGATCGAGGCCCACGAAAAAGCCGGGACGTATTTAGGCGGCATCTTCCCCTACCGATTCAACGATATGACCGAGCCCATCCGAGAGGCAATCAATTCCGGACGGCTCGGCACAATTACTTATGCCGGCATATATGTCCCCTGGTGGCGGACCGACGAATATTACAAGGACTCCTGGCACGGCACGTGGAAACTGGACGGCGGCGGCGCGCTGATGAACCAGTCCATCCACATGGTCGATATGCTCTGCGACCTGATGCCGCCGATCGAATCTGTCCAGGCCTTCACAGCGGCGCTCGGCCACACAATCGAGACCGAAGACACCGCGGCCGCCGCAATTCGTTACAACAACGGCGCATTGGGAATTATCTACGGCACAACCGCCTCGTATCCGGGACAGTTCCGGCGTTTCGAAATCTCCGGCACAAAAGGCACTATCATCAACGTCGAAAACAGCATTACCGTCTGGCAGTTCGCCGACGAGAAACCGGAAGATAAAGAGATCCTCGCAAAGTTCGGGCAAATCGAGGGCGGGGGCGGCGTCTCCGACCCGGCGGCTATCTCGTACGAAAATCACACGCGGAACTTCAAGGCGTTTCTCGAAGCGCTCGAGGCCGGCGAAAAGTTCTGGATCGACGGACATGAAGCCCGCAAAGCGGTGGAAGTGATTCTGGCAGTCTACAAATCCGCCAAAGAGCAACGGCCTGTAAAAATAAATTCCTGATTCACAACTGATTAAGTTTTTTTATTGATAGCGATATTTTGCCTCACAATTTTTCCGCGGGGACATCCCTTCCACCTTGTCGCAGAACCAGTTTTGTGACCCGGCCATCAGCATCCTTGACGAATGTGATATTTGCATCAATCTCTCTAAAGAAAAAGCGAGTCGAAGTTTCCGGATATAAATAAAGTTTAGGCTGTCCAGCGATCTTGCAATAGAGCCAGCCGTCTTCCTGACCAATATCGAGATTGAATCCGACTTTGATTTGATAGCTGCCGACATAGTCCCCGTAGCTGGACGCTATCTTGGGATCTTTTAAAGCCTTTTTCGGCATTCTGTATGGCTGTCCGAATAACATCGCGGCAAGGTCCTCACTGATCCGGGTGACGGGATAATGTTCGAAATTGCTCAGAACGATAACGCAGGCATCATCGTTGATAAAACGCACGATATTCGGCCTGAAACCTTCCGTATCGCCCATATGGGCCAGGACGTCCCTGTCAAATATACGTGTCTTACCCCACCCATAGCTGTATTGCTCCGGCCCCGACATAATGAACTGATTGACAGAGGCCTTATTGATGAGCTTGTCGGTGTAAAGTGCCCGGTCCAATTTGTATAAGTCCCCGACGGTCGAATAAATCCCCCCGGAGGCGTGGGCGTTCTGCATGATACGGTTTTTCGCCGGAACAATATTCATGCCTTGAAGTTTATGCCCTATTGCCATGTCCGCAATTTGACGTTGATAATATTCGAATCCGGAACTCTCCATGCCCAGTGGGTCCAGAATCTGGTTTTTAATAATCTCCCCATAAGGCTTTTGTGTTACTTTTTCAATGATGAATCCGAGCAGAATATAACTGGAATTGCTGTATTCAAACTTCGTACCCGGCGGAAATTCCAGAGGTAGATTCTTGAATGTCTTGATCGTCTCTTCAGGCGGACACAGTTCGGTTCGCCGCCAGGTGTTAAAATCGGGAAGTTCCGTATGGTCAAAAATGCCGGAACGACTATTAAGCAGCATCTCCAGAGTAATTTCATTGCCCCGTGGATAATCCGGTATATATTTTTTCAGGGAGTCTTTTACACTCAGTAATCCCTTTTGTTCGAGCTGCAGCACGGCCATCGCCGTAAAAGCTTTTGTCAGTGAGGCGATACGAAATCTCGTATCAGAAGTATTGTTAATATCCTTATCATAATCTGCTTTTCCATAAGCCTTGTGGAAAATGATCTCACCATCTTTTGCAACGAGTACCGCACCACTGAATAAATCCTCCGCCGTCCATGCCTGCATATAAGTATCCATTTTTTGCTGGATTGTATCTGCTGCAAAACAAGATGATCCTGTCAAAATAAATAATATACTCCAAACAAAGGCAAAACCTCGTTTTTTATGCACCATAATATCTATCTCCCGTTTAAAACATAATCCAGTTATGTTGAGATAGTCGTTATCTTCAGACATTTATTTCAGAAAAAATCCATTCCTTTTCATTCAAACGAACAATAATCGATAAAAGAATCGTTCCTTGGAAACCGGATGTGAAAAGTCGTGCGAGGAATGCCGATTAATCAAAACGATGCGGCGATTTCAACAGCTTAGGTGTCTATATTTTTACAAGGCTGTTGAGATACTCTTCCACATTTGTGTAACCATCTGCATTCGCATCCTGAGGGCCGTCGGCTGCCTCTTTAGGATTCAGGCCGTGCTGTTGCTCCCACTCATCGGGCATGCCGTCCCCGTCATTGTCGCGAGGCGCCGGTGCGCTTTTCAAATCCGGCCAGCCGCCGACCTCTTTCTGACTGTCGATAATACGGCCTTTGCCGCTCTTGATCTCTTCAAAAATCCGCCGGTCTACAGCGTCCCGTTGCGGCAGAGTCGCCCCACCACGCTCCAAGACAGACTTATATGCTTCCTTCGCGTCCTGTGTCACAATCGGCCCGGTTTCAAACGGCCTGGATTGTTTATAAGCTGCAATTTGCGATGCATCCCAATCGCCGAAGTCCACCAGAGACCAGGCGTCCTCCGGCAGACGGTGATTGTAATAATTGCCGGAGAAGTAACCCCGGTTATTAGGCGACCCTTCCTTGTAGGCCTTGCCCCGAGATGCAGATTCAGGGCCCGGCACAAGGTAATTGCCCACATAATTTAACTTCGTGACACTCTTGGCGTCGGCATTGTAGCCAGCGGAAGAACCGTCCCAGTTGTAGATCACGTTGTTACGGAAATCCAGCAGCAAACCGTTCGGGTCGGCATCGGGAGTATTTGGGTAATCATAGTTGCCGGGACGCGGATTGCGGCCGTGGTTATGGGCATACAGATTATGATGATAGCTGTAGCGCACCCCGCGACAGCCGCGTATCAGCGACCCGAAACCATGACCTTTCGGATTCAACGCTTCGGTGATGAAACACCATTGGACCGTTAAGTCACTCAGCATGGGCCAATGTGTTGATGAAGATAGCACTTCGTCCAGGCTCCAACTGGCTGAGCAGTGATCAATGATGATATGCTTCCCTGCTGTGATGGTGACAGCGTCTCCCCCCTGTCCCTCGTCGCCCAGCCTACACCGTAGATATCGAACCACCACATGGTCCGCACCGACTACAAGCGTCGCATCTCGAAGACATATCCCGTCACCCGGCGCAGTCTGTCCGGCAATAGTAATAAAAGGATTGTCGATGAGTAGAGACTGTTTCAGCCGGATCGTCCCGGAGATATCGAACACGACGATGCGCGGTCCTTCGGCCTCGACCGCCTCGCGCAGAGAGCCCGGCCCGCCGTCCTCTAACGTCGTGACGTGATAAACTTTGCCGCCCCGCCCTCCTTTTGAATAAGCTCCGAATCCTTCCGCTCCGGGAAACGCTTGAATCGAGCTTGGTTCAACCCCTGAAACCGGTTCTAATGAAAGCAATATAAAAATTAGCATAGAATATATTAACTTTTTCACAACATTTCCTTTCTACGATAGATAAACAAAGCATACTCCTGTTTCATATCATTTTTGCCGCTTCCTGTCAATAACCGTCCTAAGTGCCGAATGGACAGCAATATATTGAAGGGTGGAGGCTTGCTCCACCAATTTTATTGTCATCCTGAGTGAAGCGAAGCGGAATCGAAGGATCTGGACATCGAGAATAGAAAATCCCCCCATGGGCAGACGGACACCTTTAATTCGCGTGAACATTTTTAAAAAAAGATATCCTCGGAAGACAAACACTTCTCTCCCGAGGATTCAAACCACAAAACTTCTAACGTTTGGGATCAGCGGCGAGTTTTACGAGTCCGCTAAATTTACAAATGAGCTTTTTGATTCGTGTATGATTGTACCACTGTTAATCACCTTGTTGAATTCAGTATGTGCTTGTTGTGATGAATCAGTTGGTCCAAAATTTGTTAATTTTATACCAGCACCCTCAGCGCCTGGTCCTAGTGAAAATATGTTATCATCAACACGTAAGTTTCTATCATGCAAGACATCAGGTTTTACTTCTATTAATTTATAATCTGAATATTCTTTTCTAATCAAATCAGAAACAGCTGCTACTCCATTTACTCCATAATATTTGTTGCCTTTTGTCGTAATCAGTCTTATGGATATTGTCTTTTCTAATTTACTAATAAATAGATCAAAGAATTCAGGCTTCAGATACCGGTCAAAGTATTCAAACCTTTTGTTGACGATCAATAAAGCCTCTTTGATTCGAAGATACGAGGTAAATGGTGTATTCGCAGCAAATATTTCAGGTTCCCAGTTAACAGGAATTTGAGAAACTAACTCAAAAAATTCAGCTTTTGTCTCATCAAGAGAGCGGGAAAAAGTCTGTTGCAACAATACCAAGTCGTTGAGCATCTTTTGATCAGCTAATAAATTACGCATTTTAAACATGAATCGTTCAGCAACGTGAGATAGTTGCCGAAACTCTTCATTAAGAACTAAATCATCTGCAAATGTCGCGTAATCTTTTACTCCTAATCTCCAGTTCGCATCTCCAGCATTTACTTTCGCCACAGCAATACGATATTCATCTACCGAAGGTGGTGCCTTTTTTTGTTGAAGTTCATCATAGGGTTGAATCAATATGCCAAATTCAAAGACTACGTTATGACGCTGATTAGCTTTTTTATTTTTCATGAGAGATCAATTCGATATTCCGAGAAATACAATTAAACCGTTTCATTTATCAATTCCTCTCAGTACTAAATGTTGCTGAAAGTACATTTACTGAATCCTAAGAATGTCAAGAGTTAGCTGATCTGGCTTCCCACTAAAGTATTTGTTTAAAGCTTCCTTAAACATATTATTATCCACTAAGGAAGCCATGAATAATGTCATAGAAGAGTGAAATTTAAGGTGGTCGGGATAATGGAATATCTGCTTTATGCTATGGCCTGCTACGTTGTTGACTAGCTGCGTGCATTGCCTTAATCTATCTCCCAGAATCGGATGTTCTATATAAGCGACAGCTTCTTCTCGGCATGAAATGGCGTACATTTGCGCCATTACACTATGACCTAAACCTTTAATCTGCGGAAATATATACCACATCCAGTGCCCCCGTTTTTGCCCGGCTGCAAGCTCTTTGATGACATGTTCAAAGACTTGGTTTTGGGCATTTAAAAACGTCGAAGATTGAAATCATCCTTCATTCACTACACCAATCGTCTCCTAACAAGACCGCAATGATTAAAGAACCAAGTGAGATCTAATACTATCTTCAAGGGGTAGTCCTCACAACTAGCCGTTATGTCAATCTTCTAACAGGCGGCTTGTAAATGCAAGCATTCGCTTAATGCTATTTTCTGGGATCGATGGATTAGAATTCTCGTCGCGTCTGAATACGATGATGTTGACATTCTTAAGATGGTGACCTGATCGTCGTCGGTGTAGCTCATTGAACGCAATTAACATACAAGCTAGGAGTCTGTCGGAGAACTTCATTTCAAGTTGAGTGATCATGCAATTCTTCA
>CAZFOQ010000153.1:0-9491 GCA_964520535.1 uncultured Pirellulales bacterium
GTAATTCCATCTCCATAAAGCACACCGCAATCTTTGTGCCGAACAGGATTGGGAAAATCATCTAATTGTGTGGCTTTGCATTTATTAAAGCAGCCAAAAGGATATGTCTTAGTCTGTCAACACTAAGCCTGTTGAGGTAATCTTCAGTAAAATCCAACTTAAACCGGCCCCGGAAGTTTTTGATTCGTCTTTTAAGTTCGTTTCGACCTAAGGCGGCGATTGTGGTTGCCTCTCTGTCAAAATATGTTGTTGTCGCCATGTTTTTTTACCTTTGAAAAGATCGTTTAGAAGTTGGATTCATATTTTCAGTATCGCTCCTTTCACCGGATCGGTTTTGTTGAAAACTTCAAAGTGGTCAACAAACTTTGTAATTGGCTCATTAATGGCATATATTTATTTTGTCATTTGAATAACGGTCTGATAACTTTTGGTTATGAAAACTGAGAAGCTATTTTATGACCTCCCCACTGAGCTGATCGCTCAACAGCCTCTGTCCGTTCGGAGCGACTCTCGGCTGCTGGTTCTCAATCGTTATAGTGGAGATATCCTGGACAGCCGATTCAGTAACCTTGGTGATTTTCTCTCGCCCGGCGATTGTCTTGTACTAAACGACACAAAAGTCCTGCCCGCACGCTTTTTCGCACGAAGAACTACCGGAGCAAAACTCGAAGGACTATTTCTTTCAGAAAGCAGCGATAACATCTGGACCGTATATCTCAAGGGCTCGCGAAAAGTTAAACCGGGCGAGAAGTTATATCTCAGAAACAAAATAAAACAGGATTTTTACCAGGCAGAATTACTTGAAAAGACCGACCAGGGCAGATGCCGGTTGAAACTAAAGACCGATATGGACACAGATACTATTCTTGAGAAAATCGGTTTTCCTCCGCTGCCTCCTTATATCAAACGAGACGACGACCCTGATATTGCAGAAGCGGACAAGCTGCGGTATCAAACAGTTTACGCCCAAAAAACCGGCGCCGTTGCGGCACCAACTGCTGGTCTGCATTTTACAGTTCAGCTTATCGAGCAATTGAAAAAAAACGGAATATGTTTTGCAAATTTAACACTGCATGTCGGAGCGGGGACTTTCAAGCCGATTACCGCTGAAAACCTTGAAGACCACCAAATCCACGAGGAAAGATTTAGTATCGACCAAGAAAATGCCGCGATTATCAATGCGGCAAAAAACAAGGGAAGAAGAATTATTCCTGTTGGCACTACCTCAACACGAGTCCTTGAGACGGTCGCTCATGACTTGCAGGTCGAACCGACAAACGGCTCAACAGATTTGTTCATAACACCAGGTTACAAATTTAAAGTTGCCGATGCGATGATAACGAATTTTCACCTGCCCAAATCTTCACTGCTTGCACTGGTAGCAGCCTTTGCAGGATTGGAAAATATCCTTGCCGCATACAATCACGCAGTTCAACAACGATATCGATTCTATTCCTACGGCGATGCAATGCTTATAATCTAAGTATCAGCCGAATCTATGAAGTACGACAATTCGATAACGGGCTATTTGTACATTTCATCAAAATACTGTTGTGCGGCAATAACTGCACTTCGCATCATATCTTCGGCTTTAGCAGTCTCGCGTTTGGCAAGCACTCCCATCAGAGTTTTTGTATCCAGTTCTTGTGCTGCCTTTTCGCAGGCTTCCCAGCTCAGCACGCTTCTTACCACTCTGTCGATGCCCTGCTCGGCGTCATCGTAGGCCCGCGTCTGCATATCGTGGCCCTTCCAGCGGGCATAGCCTGCCTGTTGGATAAGCCCGGCGATTGCAATGTTCATCCCGTTCACTCGCGCGCCGTGGTCGATGTCGTACTTGCCCGGCCCGCCCAAAATTATGCCGTCGTTGTAGCCCTGGCTGTTAAGGTGCATATGCACCATCATATTGTTGTCAAGCTCCTCGACAGTGTCATAAACATGGTCCAGCCCTATCATTTCCGAATGGCCGAATTCCTTGTTTACGCCTTTGTTCTTTCTCGAAACTCCGAACTCATCCTCAATCCTCATCCAGAACAACAGAGCGCTTGCCACCGTCGGTATTAACATCGCCGGATGACCCTCGTTTGGCTTGGGCTCAAATCCGATATGAAGATTGCCGCCCTGTTTCTGCTCATATTTGCACAGTCCGGCGACGCTCTCCTTGAGGTTCTGGTACATCTGTTTGATGCCGACCGTCGCAATATCGTAGCCGAACGAGCCGTTCCAGATGACAAACGCCGGAGCTTTATCGATATCCGGGTGCCAGGCTTTTTTCAACGTGCCATAGGCCAGATCGACCGTCCTGGTCCCCAGGTCTTCGGCAGCTTTTCGCTCATTGGGATCAAGCGATGCGATCCCGCCGTAGGCAAAGTGACAATGCGCGCCCGGCGTAATCATGGCCAGATACAATTTATTGTCCACCAGCGCATCGGCAACGGCAGCGGCGTTATCGTCATCGACTTCCGCGTCGTAGTGCATCTCGATTCCCAATTCGATGTTATCCGGCAGCCGGGGTGCGATTTTGTCACCTACCAATTTAATCATTTCCGGCGTACCGAACTTGCCGCCCCATTCCGGCCGCATATCCGCAGGTACAAAACCACCTTTGCCTGGATTAAATGTCCACCTGCATATACTGTGCAATGATTTTCCTGTCATACAGTTTACTCCTTTCTCATATCAAGCAAAACAACTTCACAAGATACAATTCATGCTCTTAATTTCTGTGATAAAACTTTTTCCCATCTTTCATAGGCTTTATTGTAAGACGAAGCTAATTTCTCATTCGGCCGGATTGTTTTGACCGGCTCCAGGCCCACAAAGGCATCTTCGGGGCCTTTATATATTCCGGCCCCGATTCCTGCTCCCCGGGCGGCGCCCTGAGAGCCGTCGGTATTGTACAGTTCCACACTCGCCCCGGTGACCGTCGCGAAAGCCTCGGCGAACAGAGGGCTGAGGAACATATTGGCATTACCAGCCTTGACTGTTTTGAGTTGAATTCCCATCTCCTTCATAATCCCAAGGCCGTAATTCAATGCGAAGACGATTCCTTCCTGAGCAGCCCGCAGGAAATGAGCTTTCTTATGGACATTGAAATTCCATCCGTGAACCGAGGCCCCGATATTCCTGTTTTCCAGCGTCCTTTCAGCCCCGTTACCATAAGGAAGTATCACCAAACCATCCGAACCGACGGAAACTTCGGCAGCCAGCTTGTTCATTTGTGGATAGTCCAGCCCTTCAGCCACAAAATTGTGCTTGAGCCAGCTATTGAGAATCCCGGTGCCGTTAAGACACAAAAGCACGCCGTATCTGGGATTCTTTGCCGAATGATTAACGTGTACGAATACGTTTACGCGCGAGAGCCGGTCGTATTTTTTCTTGTCACTGACTCCATACACTACGCCGGAAGTCCCTGCTGTAACGGCAATTTCTCCCGGGGCCAAAACACTAAGCGATAGTGCATTGTTAGGCTGGTCACCCGCCCGATAGCTTACCTTTGTTCCGGCAGAAAGTCCAAGCTCGTCCGCCGCCGCTTTTGTCATTTCGCCCTGGACGGAAAATGTCGGAACGGTATCGGCGATTAGTCCGCTGGAAATACCATAGTTATCGAGTACAAAGTCCGCAAGACCATCGCCTTCAAAGTCCCACATGATCCCTTCGGAGAGTCCGGATGGTGTGGTTTTGATCTCGCCGGTCATTTTCATAGCAATGTAATCGCCGGGCAGCATTATCTTATCAATCTTTGAATAAATCTCCGGCTCGTTTTCCTTGACCCACTTGAGTTTTGAGGCGGTAAAATTACCCGGCAGATTGAAAAGACTCTTTAGGCACTTTTCCTCACCGATATCCCTGGCAGCTTTTTCACCGATCTGTACGGCCCTGCTGTCACACCAGATTATCGAAGGCCTTAAGACCTCGTTATTTTTATCCACAACAACCAGTCCATGCATCTGGTAAGAAATTCCAATCGCTTTCACATCGCCTGCGTCAAATTTTGCTTGAGCCTTAATCTTCCGGGTTGCCGTTTTGACGTGCTCCCACCAGGTATGAGGATGCTGCTCAGCCCAGCCTAACTCTTTTGCGATAATCTCTAACTCTTTTTCCGGTGAACTCGCCGATACTAAAACTTTGCCTGTATCAGCTTCCATCAGCGTAGCCTTAATCGATGAGCTTCCGACATCATACCCCAATAATAATTCCGCCATTTGTAAAATCCTTCCAGAATTCTCTATTTATTATTGTCTGAGCAGTATTTTTCGCCTCACCGGGAAATATTCCAGATTATAACCGTTCCAGTAAAAGCTTCAAGGTTTGTTTGAAACTGATTAAAATGTGGTGCGGCCAAATGTTACGGCTCGGCTGAGCCTTTCCGAGTTTGTCGAAGCAGCCCGGCGAACGGAAAGTCCAGCCCGTGAGCAATTTTCAGATATTAATGCAACTCCGAGATCCGAATATGTGCACCGTCCGAAGGTAAGTGAAAAACGTGACCTTAGTCCGTTACTTCTACTAATGAGTCCACCGGGAACATTAGGTTATAGACCAATATTGCAGCACCATTTTCCAGGCGAATACAACCTTGTGAGCCTGCCATGCCGAGTTGTTCCGGTTCCTTTGTACCGTGGATGGCAAATCCTGTCCTGTCCTTGGCGGCCCCCTCAAGGCCTTCCAATCCTATCCACCTTGAGCCTAAAGGATAATCCGGGTCTTCAGGGTAATACTTTCTACCATCAAGAGGATTTGTCCAGATTGGCTTTTCCAGCTTGCCGCCAAGTTTGACACGCCATAAACCTGTCGGTGTCTCCATCCCCGGCTTGCCCAGACCAACAGGATAACTTCGAACGAAAGTGTTTTGAAGATACACATCCATCGTAAAAGTCGAACAATATACCTTCGCGTTGAACGGGCCATTGATAACTTTTATCGTCTCTCCCGCCTGCAAGGATTCGGGGCGGCTAATTTTATTAATCTTCATAAGAATCTCGTACGGCACTTTGTATCGTTCACCGATGGATCTAAGCTGATCGCCACCCTGGACCAAATATGTCTCACAAAGCGGATCATCCGGGTAAATTGTCCTGCCGAACAACCATTTATCGGCAAGTTTAGAGAGGTTTTTTTTGACAAAGGAACGTTGCTCAATACTCATAGGTATTCGCAACGCCATGTTTAACCTGTCACGTGCCTCAATAATCTTAGCGGGTGTTTTACTAAGCAGCGCTGCGGCTTCTTTAATCAGCACATCGGCCTCGGGATTTGGTTCAACGGTCGGGCCCGAAGGGATTTCTATAAAACTCGGCTCGCTCACCGGTCCCGGATCCGGTTGCACCTGCGCCGGCGGCTCAATTGCAGGCGTTTCATTCACTACAGGGACATTAAGGCCGGGACTAACATTCAGCGGGACAGCAGGCTCAATAGTTTCGGATTCACTATTGCCTAAAGGGCTATAAATATAAACAAAGACCACACCTATAATAAGCAGAGCCAGAATAGTGTATATCCGGTTTCGAGCTCTTCGCCCTCGCGAGCCGGCTGGATAACGAGCCATATCATTCTCCTTTCTGGTTATTAAAATATATTATACCAACATCCGTGACCAATGAATCTACAGGCTCATCGTGCTCTGTGACCGGTATCGAGTCAACGAGCTGCTCTGCAAAAGCAAAGCCGCATCTGGAAGCCTTAAGCTCGGCGTTGGCAAAAAACCTGTCGTAATAGGAACCGCCTCGACCAAGCCGATTGCCCCGCCTGTCGAAACCCAGTGCCGGTGTTACTACAAGATCAATATCTTCAAACGGCACCGGCACACCCGCTATTGGATTCCGCAGGCCGGAAGCACCCATCGAAATACCTGTTTCCAGTGAGCTTATTTTCACTGGAATCATATGCCTTTGTTCCCAGGAAATCTTCGGTACTGCCACGATCTTACCCAACTGCCAGGCATGAAGTATAGCCTCGGAAGTATCGGCTTCGTACGGAAGAGACAAGTACATCATAACCGTAGATGCATTTTGAAACTGCGACATAGAAACCAAATTATGGCATGCCTGTCGGCTTTTTTCACTCCTCTGCTCCGACGGTATAGCAAGCAGGCAATTTTGTAGCTGACGACGCAACTGAGCCTTGTCCATTTACCTATCCTTCTTTACGACATTACTTTTGAGAAGGTTTGCCATTTTCTATCAAGCTTTGCAGCTTTTGTAAATAGTGTTGAATATTTTTTTCATAACCGATGTCTTTCGGCATGTAATATTTTTTCTCCATTCCGGCCGGAAGATACTCCTGCGGCACAAAACCATTCTCAAAATTATGCGGATACTTATAATCAACACCGAAACCGGCCTTTTTCGCGGCCGCATAATGGCTGTCTTTCAGATGTTTCGGCACCGGTTTAGTCGGTTGGTTTTTTACATCGCCCATCGCTTCCCAAATAGCAGAAGCCGAAGCGTTCGACTTTGGTGCACAGGCAACATACAATGCCGCTTGTGCCAGTGCTAACTGGGCTTCCGGCAAACCGACAAATTCAGATATCTGAACGGCAGCCGAAGCCAGAACCGCTGCCATCGGGTCAGCATTGCCCACGTCTTCGGTCGCACAAATCGCAATTCGCCGGGCAATAAAACGAATATCCTCACCACCAGCTAACATCCGAGCGAGCCAGTAAACAGTGGCATCAGGATCCGAACCCCGCATACTCTTTTGCAATGCGCTGGCCAAATCGTAATGCGTATCACCCGTGCCATCGTAATCAATCGTCTTTTGTTGTATCGACTCTTTGGCAACTTCAAGATTAAATTTTATTTCTGCACCAGCCGTCCCGGTGATTTTATCCGGATTTCTTGCTGCCTGCGACAACACGCCAACCTCAAGGGCTGTTAAAGCTTTTCGGGCATCGCCGTCACAGATAATCGACAAGAATTCCAGTGCTTGTTGCTCTGCTTCGATATCGAACTTACCAAGCCCCCGCTCGGCATCTTCAAGTGCGGTCTTGAGCAATTGTAAGACATCTTCCTGACTAAGAAGCTCAAAACGAAATACCGTGCTGCGGGAAATCAACGGTGAATTGACTGAGAAAAAAGGATTCTCTGTTGTTGCACCGATCAGAATAAGAATCCCCGCTTCGACATCATCCAATAAAACATCCTGCTGGGCACGGTTAAAACGATGAATCTCATCGATAAAAAGCACAGTTCTGGTCCGGTTAGCAGCAAGTTTGTCGCGGGCTAATGCAATGATATCCCGAATATCCTTGACGCCGGCCGCCGGTGCACTGAGATAATGAAATTCGGCTTTGGTATAATTAGCAATAACCATTGCCAGTGAAGTCTTGCCGACTCCGGGCGGGCCATAAAATATCAGGCTGGTGAGCCTGTCGGCTTCGAGCATCCTTGTCAACAACTTACCAGGCCCAAGAAAATGCCTTTGTCCTACAAATTCGGCAAGATTTCTCGGCCTCATTCGAGAAGCCAGCGGTGCCGCTTCGGCTACGGCAGCCCTTTCAGACTCGCTAAACAGAGTTTTTTTGTACTTATTTTCGTCCATTGAGGTCATTATACGAAAGATGAATATAGCTGTCGAAAAATAAATCGGGCCTCCGGCATGTAGTGATACTTCCAAGCTTTTCTTATACCAATCGTATATAATAAGTGCGCTTTTATGTGTCATTTCGAGCGTAGCAAAGCGGAGTTGAGAAATCTGTTTTGAATAGATTTCTCCGCTTCGTGCCACTTTGTGGCCCTCCGGTCGAAATGACAAAGGCGCAAATTTTAATCACGATTGGTATTACTGATTGGTTAATAACTGATGTAAATGAAAAGGCCGAGTTCAAAAACCCGGCCTTTTTAATATCCGCTTAACCTCCCGGCCAAACCGACGCTAAACTGCCCTGTTAGCCATAAACCTTGCTGTTTCAATCAGAGCTTTTTTAGCATCGCCTTCCTTAAATCCATTTAATGCCAGAATCGCTTTGCCGACAAACTTCTCCGCCCGACTATGTGCATAATCCAGAGAGCCGGAACTGTTTAATATCTCAGCAAACTTGCTCTTGTCATGTTTAGTATCTGTGCCCTCGAGATATGAATTTATAATCTCATCTCTTTCTGTTTCACCCACCGTCCTGAGCAAATGTATCACAGCTAAAGTTAATTTGCATTGATCAATATCATTACCAGAGGTCTTGCCTGTTTCTCTTTCATCACCAACTATATCGAGTAAATCGTCGGTAATTTGAAATGCAATACCGGCATTTAAGCCAAATTCAGACAATGACCGGGCCTGAGGTTCGCTCGCCCGGGCCAAAATGGCACCAATAGAACAGCAGCTATCGAAAAGAACGGCGCTTTTTTCTGTGATTACATCAATATAGTCTGATTCACTTAGCTGCCAGTTCCGTCTTTGTACAATTTGTTTCAGCTCACCTTCACAAAGTCGTACCGCTGCAGCGGCAATAACCTTAGTTAGCTCCGGTTTAATCTCGGCACACAATTTGAAAACTCTGCTCAATAAAAAATCGCCCATCAAAACAGCAGATTCATTACCCCAGAGACTATTGATGGTGGGTTTTCCACGCCGTCTTTGTCCCTGATCTATAACATCATCGTGTAAAAGCGTAGCATTATGGATCATCTCAATCATCGCCGCTACGCGAATGTGCTCATCTGTAATTTTGCCACAGCAGCTACCTGCAAGCAAAACCAGGCCGGGCCGAATCATCTTGCCGCTGCGACTACGTACATATTCGAACAATCCGTCAATATCTTCTCCCGCCCGTTGCTTCCCAGACGAGCTCCGTCCGCCCAAATCAGAGATACGGGTGGTCAACTGTTCACTTATCAACTCTCTAACCCGACTCAACTGGTTATTGATAAGTCTAAAAGCGGGAATTTCAAAGTCTGTCAGAGAAGCTGAGATATCGGTATGTGCCGGTAACTGCATAGCACCGAGCAGACAGCGAATAAGCAAATAGAATGTATCAGCTATCTGCTATTTCTCCTTTCCGTGCGCGTATTTGAAGAACTTGTCCCTCAGCAATTTAGTAACTGGTCCGGGCCTGCCGTCACCGATAATCCTGCCGTCAATCTCGACGATACCGATTACCTCAGCAGCAGTTCCCGTGAGGAAAAATTCATCGCAGACATACAAATCAAATCTTGTCAGATTCTTCTCAATCACCTCAAGGTTTTCCTCTTTGGCCAATTTGATCACTACACTTCGAGTAATCCCTCCAAGGGCACCGGCCTCGGCCGGTGGGGCATAAACCATGTTATCTTTTACGATAAAAACATTGTCACCAGTAGCCTCGGCAACAAATCCTTCATGGTTATACATAATCGCTTCGGGCACATCGTTGTCCAGAGCTTCAATCTTAGCCATGATATTATTGAGATAGTTCAGGCTCTTGACCTGTGGTGGAATTGCAAGAGGATGATTGCGAACCGTGGTCGCACTGATTATCTTCATCCCTTTTTCATAAAGCTCTTCAGGATAAAGCTGAATTT
>CAZFOQ010000154.1:0-9469 GCA_964520535.1 uncultured Pirellulales bacterium
TCGCCGCCTTGATCCACCGAATCAGCCAGAAAAGCGCCTGCCGAATTATGACCGTTGAAGATCCGATCGAATACATTTTCCCCCAGCATTACTCGATTATCTCACAGAGAGAGGTCGGACGGGATGTCACATCCTTTCACGGCGGATTGAAGGAAATGCTCCGGCAGGACCCGGATATCATCTTTGTCGGCGAAATGCGTGACGCCGAGACAATATCCATGACCCTGATGGCCGCCGAGACGGGACATCTGGTCTTTTCCACGCTGCACACAAGAGATGCGACCGGCACAGTGACACGCATCCTCGATTATTTCCCGGAAGGCAGACAGGCAGAGGTGCGAAACCAGCTCTCGCTCGGATTGGCATATATCGTCTGCCAAAAGCTTGTGCCTAAAAAAGACGGGACCGGCAGAATTGTGGCAATGGAAATATTGAATAACAACTACGCAACGGCGAATCTGATACGTACCGGCAAAATTGAGCAAATATACTCACAACTGCAAACAAAGACCCGAAACAGGCCTGATGAAAAAATGTTAACGATTGAAAAGCACTTGTCAACGCTGGTCAAGCAGGACAAAATCGACCTGCTGGAAGCCAAAAAATGGGCCAACAATATTAAAACTTTCACTGACTGTATGCAGCAGGATTAATCCCTCATGGATTAAATTTCGCTGCTTGTGATCCGTGACTCCAGCGACAAGCAACGGGCAACTAAACAATGACAATTCAGTTCAATTGTCCCAATTGCAAAGAAGTGATTGGCTTTGACGATAAGCACCGTGGAAAGCGTGCACAATGTACGAGCTGCGGGCAGCGCTTCATTATTCCTTTCAAAAACTTCGAAAAGGCGAAAAAAGTCAAGCTGCCGAAAGACGAAATCGCCGTGCCCATCCCCGGCTTTTACCGCGCCGTCTTTGTGGATAGCTGGAAGCTCTTTAAGTTGAGCTCGTCGGAAAATATAACCGGCCTGGTATTTATCATGGTCATAGTTTGTTTTAAGTTTTTCACAGCCGGTTGGAATTTTAGCCTTTTCATACAGGGCAATTGGCTTTCTTTCGATTTCTATATACCTTTGGGATGGATTTTGAGAGCAACGGCGTGGGGATGTTTGTTCTGGTTTTACACGGAGATGATTTATTCAACCGCCTTTGACGAAGATAAGCTGCCAAGAGTGTTTCTCGGAGGATTCTATGGCTTGATCTGGAAGATCGTTCAATCTTTATATACTATTTTTGTCATATTGCTGGTTGTTGGACTGCCGTATATTATTACGGCTTTGATCTTTTGGGCAACGGGAGTCAAATGTCCCGTTGTTTTGTATATAATGATGTTCGGCGGTCTCTTAATGTCTCCAATGGCAATACTCAACGTCGGAGTCGGTCGGGACCTGACACTCTTAAGGCCCGATTATTTGCTGATCCCGATATGTCGAGCATTTATGCCGCATATCGTTACAGTGCTGCTTCTGGGAGCTGCTGGCTTTGTTCAGACGCAGGCGAGCCAGTATGCAGGCCAGCCTCCGACCGTGGCCGCCGGCCAACTGGCCCTGAATTTTGCCGCCCAGCTCCTCGTACTCGCGGCGATGCGATCGATCGGCTTGTTTGCCCGTCACTATAGCTGCTATCTTCCTTGGTAAAGAATAAAAATGACGATTCAGTTTAACTGCCCGAATTGCAATGCGGTGATTGGCTTTGAGGATAAGCACCGCGGAAAGCGAGCGCAATGCACCACCTGCGGACAGCGTTTTATCATTCCATCAAAAAATTACGAAAAGTCAAAAAAATTTGAAACGCCGAAGGAAAAATCCGACCCGGAGCCAGGTTTTTACCGTGCCGTGTTCGCCGATAGTTGGAAGTTGTTCATTCGGCCGCAGAATGCCACAGGTATGGTTTTTGTCACGGCGGCGGTATGCTTCAAATTCTTTACCGGCCACGTGGACTATTCATGGACGGTTGGCTATTTCAGGTTTCAGGCACCGGTCGGATTCGTGGTCTCGCTCGCAGCATGGGGCTGTATGTTCTGGTACTATATGGAAATCATCCGCTCGACAGCCGTCGATGTCGATGAGCTGCCGGACGTCGATATGGGCGGATTCTTCGGCTTCATCTGGAATATATCCAAGTCGTTAACCATTTTTGCCGTTATGCTCATCGTTGTTCAGCTACCCTGTATCATTTTTATTTCAATCGAGAACAATGCGGGCTTTGAATCGCCTGTAGTCAGGATAATATTAAGTCTTGCCGGATTGTTTATTTTCCCTATAGCAATTCTGACCGTCTCGGCAACATGGGAACTTGCGATGTTATTTCGGCCGAAATACATTTTTAAGCCGGTATTGAAAGCATTTTGGCCTTACTTTGTTGCCGTTTGCCTGTTTGTTCTTGCCTGGCAGCTACAACTGATGACTATCGAATACGGCAGGCTAATAGGCTGTGACAAGCTCGTGATAGGATTGCATCTTTGCGCCAATCTCGCTGTTCAGGCCCTGGCCCTGGTCGCGATGCGTTCAATCGGCCTGTTCTACCACCACTATACCTGTCACTTCCCCTGGTAATTCGCAAATCTTAGAGAATATAAGGCTCAAGTGAGTGAAAAGGGGCCTATACCGAATAAATCAGTATAGGCCCCGAAATGTTACAAGGTCATTATTTATACAACTCAGCTTACGGCTGCAGCTTTATTAAACACTCAATTGGAACTCACTCAGATCGATACAGGCGAATGTCATCGAAGTACACCTTACCTTTGCCGCCAGCCTGTGGATTATCTCTATCGCCAAAGCCAATAGCGATGCTGTCGACATCGGTCAGGTCCACGCCCTTATCTGCAAAATTCTGCAGGTCGATATTCCAATCTGTCCAGACATCAATCTGCGCTGCTTCGGGATCATCATGATAGACGACGGCATGATCATTAAGAACCACATACATCGGTTCAGGATCGTTACTTAGCATATCGATACCGATGGCTTCCTGCGTCCACATCGTCGGAGTAACTGTGCCACTGGTTCTTACATCAGAGAATTGTGCCTTGCACACCGCATTGGCATTATGACTGGTTAATGCCAAGCCTATATACACATCCGTAGGCATTACAATATACTGCGGATTCCACGCCATCGCCTGCCAGTTAATACCATCATCGGAGTAATATCCGCTAAAGTTGTTGGAGCTATCACGCTCTAATTTCACCCAGTACGGTGCCGTGATTGTCCTTTGCTCCGGTGTTGCGACTGATGTGTCGCTACTAAGATCCTCGCCTACAGCCAGCCTGCCCTGGAATCTACATCCATTTCCGGGCGTGATGTACACCGCCGCGAACGGCGTGCCGGGTCCCAACGTCCGGCGAATCATCACACCAGCCTTAGCCCATTCATGTGTGTCCTGAACGCTGAGCACCTGTGCCTCAATTGAGCCGGCTCCGGAAAGTGTCTTGTAGGCAAAGCGGAACTCGTCATACGTGCCACCGATATCTGCACCTGAGGCGGACATCGTGTAGGTTCCTGCCGGTTCCTCTACGAAACTCGCCGGATAGCCTCTGAACCATAGCGTTAATACCTTGACGTTTTCCTCAGTCCAATCACGTGGGGAACTCAACGCCATCTGTGCCTCCGAATATTTTAAGAAACCTTCCTTGTTATTGTCATAGAAATAAGGCATCGAGTGACCGCCACTGTTGACGATAGTTTCCTCGGTATAAGAAGTATAAATGGTTTCATCTCCTACGGCCGAGCCTGTCCCGTTGCCGGAATAGGCAGGTATATCACCCCACGCGCCATAGCCAAGCCCATCTTTCCAGACATGCCATATTTGGTTATCGTCAATATTGTAGTTCTCAAAATCTTCTACGATGAAGAAGTCTGCTACAGAAAATTGCCAGAGTCTACCTTTGGTAATAGTTGCGTCGTTATTATATTCATCGACTCGCCAGAAGTACGGCCCAGTGCCCCATTCAATGCCTTCGGGAGGAATATAGCTGGTATCGGACTGGCGGCGTCGATAGATACCTGTCGTATCAGAAATGTCGGCATTGACAACAGCGTCCCGGTCGGTACCTAAGTAAACATCATGCTCGACAGCATTATCTCCAGGTAACCAGCTCAGAGGCAACACGTTCTTTACATCCGGCGTTGAGCCATTAGCCGGACTCGGACTCCAGGCAAGACTCGATTCACCTCTCATTACCTGCGTTATGTCTTCGGCAGAAAGAACAATGTTGTAGATATGGACATCGTCGATATAACCTTTCCATCCGGAGGTAGTACCTATATCCCTGGCTCCCTTGCCGATAATCAATTTTGTGCAACCAGTAATAGTGCCGCCGGCATCGTTAGGATCACTGGTACCATTTGGCACATCTTCTTCTCCATCAATGTAGAGCCTTATCACATCTCCGCCGCTCCAAGTCATCGCAACATGTTGCCACTCAGTGGTCTGGACACCGCTGGAGCTTTCTAATTGCTGTTCCCAATCTGGCCCTACTGCTGGCGTTGATGTCAATCCCGTTTTAATTAAATTCGAGCCTCCGAAATTCGCACCGATGCTGTCATAGCGCATCGATCCCCTCTCATCCTTACTGTCAGGTTCCACACAGGCGAGGAAACCCAGGTCTGTGCCAACCTCATCGGATTTGATCCATATACAGACTGTCAGCGCACTCAAACCATTAAGGTAGTTCTCTGCATCTTCGTCAACTACGTAGTCACCGTCACCGCCAAAGTACAGCGCAGGACCCACCCGGCCGGCCAATTCCAATGATGCGCCATGAACAGTCCCATAGTGGTCATAGCCGGAATAATCGAGGACAATATCGCCGAAAACCTCGTCAAATTTCCACCAACAAAGAAGATTCGGATCGGCAATAGGCACATAGGGTATTGTTGTAAAACTCCAGATATCGCCTTTATGTGTGTTTTCACCATCATACTCGTCAACTCGCCAATAGTAAACCGTCTCTTTTGCAAGGGTACCGGGAGTAAAAGTTGTAGTTGTCTGTGGATCGCCTCCAGCGGCATTGTCCACATCATTATAATCGTTATCAATGTAAACCGTGTGCGATTGTGCACCGAAACCACCAGCCCAGCTAAGTGTCACATCAGGATATACAAATTCGGCACCATCAGGAGGATTAGGATCATAGGCGGTCATTCCTGGAATCTTAAAGCTCCATACATCACCTTCCCACTTACCATCCGGATGGAGCCCATTGACTTCATCGATTCGCCAGTAGTAAGTTTTGCCAGGGACAAGGCCGTCTACAACAAAAGATGTCTCTATCTGGCTATCCTGGAATACTTCATCGTTGCCGGTACTGACATCATAGAAATTGTCACTGAAGTACACATCATGCGAGGCAGCAAAATCTCCCGGTGTCCAGCTAAGGCTTACACTCGTGTCCGGGTGGACGGCATTATCAGCCGGAACCGGATCGTAGGCCTTATAAATGGGCAGAGTACTAATATGCAAGAACATAATCCTGCATTTGAGTCCACCGGGTGCCGGCTTGATAGTTAAACGACCATCGCTTATAAATGCTGCCAAATTGTACTCATCATAGTTATCCCGACCGTCGGGGTCTGTCAGAATGTTGCCTTCCACATCAATGGTATTGATGTGGTCATTGTACGAGGCATCGCCACAAGCTACGAATACATCGTAACCGCCATTGGGCAGTTCAATCTCCCACGTCCTGGAGTCTCCTTTCTGCATCTGGACCAGTGTATCGTAACGCTGATCTAAGTTACTGTTACGCTCGCGCGCATCGCCCTGTATGTCCACGTCAAAGCCGTAGCTAAAGCCATTACCACGATCACCGAAAACCTCGCCAATATCGGGCAAATAACCTTCTGGTGTTCGGCTGTTTGTACTCTGGAAGTTAATCTTCACCTCTAAACCTACGGCCACATTAGCAGCCATGCCCAGTAATGATACAACAGTCATTAAATAAACCAGTTTACCACGCATCATAATTCTCCTTATTAAAAACAGTCAGAACAAAAAGACTGAAAAAGATTTCTATCTTGACATATATCCAAAAAAGGATGTTATTTGCTGACCTGACACAACCTCCTTCCCTTTGAAATCATTAGTTGTATGAAGCAAAAATACCTGCCACACAGCATAATGTGCTCGCTGAAAAACTCCGTCCTTTACCCATAAGTATTTCAGGAACACTTTTTTAGCGAAAAAACATATAATTCCTGCTTGCCGAAGGACTTTGAAAGCCGTCGGTCCTTCTATAATTATTTATACCAAATTAGCCGCCTTTCAGTCAAGGAAAATATCCGATCCTTAGAGGCCTTGGCGATTTATACTGTTGTTTTATAGGACGATTAAATATATAAGTAACTCGCTTTACTTAATTTGTGGCTGGTTTTATTCGTATCTTCATTACTTCTGAAAACAAGAGGGGTTTATACCGAATGAATCGATATAAGCTTCTGAAAACAAGAGAGGCCTATATCGCATAAATCGATATAGACCTCTCAGTAATACATCTTTTTTCCCTTGCAGTTGCAAACTCTATAGGTGCGTTAATTCACGAATCTTACAGACCTGCAAGGAATGCCACCTCCTCAGCGGACAATGCCCTGTTGTAGATCTTGACTTCATCGAGTAAACCACGGTAGGTACGCCCACCATTGGCCATCTGGCCCAGATATATGTTAGTCAGTTCATAGTCAGTGCTCGTGTAGGGACCGGAATTGATTAATTCGCCATCGACGTACATACTTGCGGTACCATTGATTCCGTCCCATATGGCCACAACATTATGCCATTGATTATCACCCAACAAAAGCGGATTAACATAATCATTTCCGGCAGGAATACCCTTTTCGGGATCGGAATGCAGAAAACTGTTCGGATTAGCCAAAATAAAGAAAGAAAGCTCGCCACCTTTCCAGATTGTACCTCCTGCTCCTTCCAGGTGGATGTGCATTTCGTTTTCCGGACCAAAACCACTACCGGTGGTATTGTCACCGGCCCAGAAAATCGTATTAATACCAGACGGCACATCGGCATTCATCCAAAACGATACCGAACCAACATCCGAACGTAGTCCCATTGTTGTCGGCAGTGTAACAGAGTCGCCATCGAATTGCAGCGCCCCATCCTTGATGCCGTCTACCCACTGCGGGTCAGCATCAAGGCAAATGCTGCTCGGGACATCGATCAGATCATGTGACATCTCCGTCTGCAGGGCGAAAAATCTTTAACGGTTAAGCTCTCGTGATCCACGCCGGTTGAACTGCGCCAGCTTTATGAAAAAGTCCTCGTGGATAAAACGTATTTTCACATTCTCATAGATGCGAATGGGGCGGTACTGTCCGGTATGGAGATAGTGCATCTGCTCATCGAATGTCGGCGCGGGACGCCATGAAAACCGGCCGCACTCGGGGTCTATGATGATGCCGATGCAGGGGGAATCACCCAGAGAGCGGAATTCCATCGCAGTGCTTTTCTTTGCGTTATGTGCTATGAGCTGCTCGACCAGATACTTACCGATCTTGCCCTGGGGATAAACTTTCTCGATTAGCTCGGCGTAGGTAACGCCCATCGTCCGGTACGTGCTTCTGGGTACCTGCCACAGTTCCAGATTCGACTTCATCACGACATTCGCAGCGTTAATGTCATTGGAGAGATTGTATTCCCGGCCGCCGTTCGGCCAGACTCCGCCTCCGATCCAGATCACGCGAACGTTTCGGTCCTGGATCCTGGGCTCGAGCAGGAGTGCGGATGCCATGTCTGTAAGCGGCCCGTAAAAGGCGACGTGAAGCGGCCTTTTGTCGTCTTTCATTGCCTCCTCGATGATCAGACGGGCACCGGGTGAGTCAACGGGTGTCGATTCATCGGGGATGGCGTGCGTCGCGCCATCTTCGACCCGTACCTTCCCTTCGAGGTCCATCAGGCGCAGGAGCTTTATGGTCTCATCGTGACTATCCTTCAGGCTTGTGGCTGACTTACTTGTCCCAAAATGGGCCGGAATGATGCCGCGAAGGTCGAACGACGGTGTCAGCACGGCGTGTACGATGGCATATTGGTCGTCTGCCTCGTTCTTGGCGTCTGAGTTGACAATGACGCGTTTCCTGGCCTTGGGTGGAAAGTTCACATCGAAAACTGTAAAATCACTCCAGGCAGCTTTGGATAGGGTTAAAACCAGGAGCATAAAGAGGATGATTCGTCCGGTAGCCTGTAATTGTCGGTTTTCTCTCATGATTTTTCCTTTCTTGAATTGGATTTCAATGTCTTGGGTTTTTAAACCTGATTCACCTCGAATGCATAATCTTACGCCAGATAGCAGCCTAATATACACAATTGCAGCAGATGGATCAAAAATAATCCGGTCTAAAACCGTTCGGCAGAGATGGCGTTGAATAGAGTTCAACGGTGGCTGTCTGCTAATACAGTGGGAAAAAGAAGATTCTTAACGCAAATACGCGGCTTTTCTTGTGTTTAATACCACATAAACTGCTGGATTTTTATAAAATTTGTTGAAATTACGGCATAGTTATGGTATTATAGGGCTTGATTTACTCAGGAGTGTCTCAGGAATAGTGTCAAAGCGTGCAGAAATGCCGTGTATGAAGTTAAATGGGAAATGTGAACTTAAAGGAGGAGGCGACGAGATAATAAAACGTTCGCGAGGGAAGATGACAGATTAACGGAACCGAGGGTATAAAAGATCTTGTTAGAGAATGGTTGATTTGGGCAAACCACGAGGGTAAATAAAACATTAATTCAATTTAAGGAGGTAAAGTTATGTCAAAGAAGATTGTAATTACATTAATGGCCGTTATATGTTTTGTTAATATTGCAACGGCTTTAGAACCACCTATTTACATAGGTTGTGGAAACAGCACTGATATCGTGGATGGTGATAAGGTATGGCTGGCAGGAGACGATTTTGCCACCACTCCCCTGTCTGATTGGAACTTTGGAACGAACTATGAGTATATGTCTCCCGAGCCGGCACCTGCAGAGGTCTATGCGGATACTTACCACAAGAATAGCTGGTGTGATCTTACTGAATACGACGAAATATCTGTTCCTGTAGCGAACGGTACCTACCTGGTTCGATTACACATGTTTAGCAACAACACTACACATCGAAAAATGGACATTACTATCGAAGGCGTACTTGTTCTCGATGATTACGATCCTCAAGCCGAGGCCCTTCTCCTCGGGGCCAGCTCAGGTGCCAATGCCATTGTGATTCCTGAAGTCATAGTTGAGGTCACTGATGGCGACGGTATGCAGATCCGCGATTCGGCGGGCGATATGGGTGGTGGATGTTCTGATACCTGGATAGGTGCGGTTGAAATCCTTTCCCACCGCGATCCAGTTTTAGCCTCTGATCCCACTCCTGAAAACGAAATAGCGGATGTGCCGTATGATGTCATCTTGACCTGGACACCGGGAGCTTATGCCCCCGCGGTGAATGGACATATCGTTTATTTCAGCGACAG
>CAZFOQ010000155.1:0-9415 GCA_964520535.1 uncultured Pirellulales bacterium
TTCTATAAATTGCTAAAGCTCGTTGCTTAGCGTTTTATTTTTTGGAAACTACAGACAGTTAAATGAATAGACCCTTTACTCTATTAGGAGAGAATCATGAAAACTGAAAGAAAACTCAATATTGCACACATACTCGTCTGTTGCTTTATCATTGCGGGTATATTTTTCTTGAATGGATGTGGCATGCCAACTTTTCTGGTTAAAGACGGTAAAGCCATTAGAGTAGATAGCGATGTAGATGAAGACTACGCTACTATTAGCTACAAATGCCCTACCTTCGGTATTGAACTTCGTCTTGACTCTGTTGACCTCTATAATCGAGGGAAGTACATCTTTTTGCCTGCACCAAGATTAACTGACTCCTTCCGGGTAAAGCTTCCACCTGGCAAACATCCCCTTATTTTTGGTCAAGTTTTATATTGCAACCTCGCGACAGCTCTTTCCGGCGGCTTCTATGATTGTGGATCCCGAAGTTTCGAGGTTAATGTTGAAGCTGGGCACAAATATCACCTTAAAGCTGACCTCGGAACAGAGAAAAACAAATCGGTGATCATCTGGCTCGTAGATAGGGGAAAATAGTCAAGGAACATGTGCTACTCCGTTCCGGATACTATCAGGAATATACGAGCGAATATGCCCAGGCAGATCATTACCACTTCCCGATATTGTGAAATCACATGAGGGCGTTGGAGTTTTTTCAGAGCAAGGTGAAAGTACCGAAATAGTTCCTTGCGATAGGGAGCATTTACCGATTATTTTTTCTGGTTTTCCTCGATAGCTTGGGCTTTAGCATAATCCGCATTAGCAAGATCCTCTTTACCCATCTTCCTATAGGTGTCGCCACGTTTGTTATAGGCGAGAGCATACTTAGGATCTAAGTAGGAACGCAAAATGATTCATATAAGAAGTCCCATTTTGACGACCTTGTTAATAATGAGAATGAAGGCGGTGGAACCGCCGGGAGGTTGTCATGGGACAGACAATAAAACTGACAGATCACCAATGGGACCAGTTGGATCATCTGCGAATGAGCACGGCATCGGCCGATGTCTTTCGCAACTGCACGATTATTTTGATGTCCGCTGTAGGCCGGTCCAAAGCCTCGATCTCCAGGGATCTGGGCTGTTGTACGGATACCGTGGCTCGCGTGCGGAGGCTTTACCGAGGAGGCGGAGTCAAAGCCTTGCATCCGATCAAGCCGCCAGGCCGGCCAAGTCGGGCCAGCCCGGAATATATCAACCAAATGAGACAGGCCATACAAACCAATCCGTTGACGCTGGGCTATGGTTTTTCCACCTGGTCGGCGGCGAGATTGGCCGAGCATCTGGTCAGAGTAACCGGGATTCGGTTCAGCGACGATCAATTGCGAAGACTCCTACACCAAGAAGGATTCGTAGGAACTAAACCGGCATTTGGAAGATTTCCCCGCTACGTTCCAAATCCTCTTGTTTACCCTTATCCAGGCCGATCTCAATATCCGATAAATAACACGCGGGGTCCGGTGCCCAGGGATCGCCGAAATGCAAATCCGCTCGGACCCTCAAACTTCCGCCACAAATATTAAAGAACTTACACAGTCTGCATCTGCCTTTAATATGTTTGCGGCGTTTTTTCAGACCTCGAAGCAGCGGATCACTTGTATCGGTCCAAATCTGACTAAAGGGCTTTTTCCGAACGTCACCAAGATCATAATGCCACCAAAACTGGTCCGGATGTACCTTGCCATGAAAATCAATACAACCTATCCCGACGCCGCTGCTGTATAATCCTCCGCCGTTCCAAGACAGCAGCTTGTAAACTTCATCTGCACGTGCGGGATCTTCTTTCCTTAGTTTCAGGTACACATAGACACCGTCAACATGATTATCGACGGTCAATATATCAGTATTTCTGCCGGCTTGTTTGTATAGTCTCGTTTTGGTTAATATTGTCTCAACAGCATCTCTGGTCTGGGCATGTGTCAGGGCTTCATCTGCGATGTTTTTTCCCCTGCCGCTTGGGACAAGATGATAAAAGCAGGCCCGTTCAATATTCTCTGTCTCTAAGAATTCAAATAAACTCTCCAAATCCTGAACGTTTCTTTTAGTTAGAGTTAATCTCAGGCCGATTCGCACACCGGCATCCTGACAATTCTTTATACCTTCTACGGCCATGTTAAACGCACCAGATACACCGCGAAACTTATCATTGATATCGCCTATACCATCAAGGCTGATACCAACGTAGGATACTCTATGCTGCTTCATCTGCTTTGCCATATCGGCGGTTATGAGGGTCCCATTCGTTGAGATAACCGCACGCAGTCCCCGCTCTACTGCATGTCCAGTCAGCTCAAACAAATCCCGCCGCATCAGTGGCTCACCGCCGGAAAATAAAACTGATGGAACACCAAAGCCTGCCAGATCATTCAGCACAGTTTTTGCCTCGACGGTTGAAAGCTCATCATCGGCTTTGCAGGATCCGCTGTCGTTATAACAGTGCACGCATTTGAGATTACACGCCCTTGTGATATTCCACACAACGATAGGCCGTCTTTCAGATGCCTTCTTAGGCACAATCTCCCCTTCTCGCTCGCCTGAGTTTTTTTTGCCGTAACGAAGCCAGTCTCCCGGCGTGACCTGACCGCAATACAATTTGCTGATATTTATCATGGATTATCCTGCAAAAAGATAGCCGGCCTTAACGAGCTGCTTCGGGCGGCCAGCCTCCGCGTCTCTCGACGCGAGTCGAGGCGGCAGGCACATACGCACAAAAAGGTTCTTCGGCCATATAATTGCCGGTCGCGGCATACGCCCTGCCGCGGCAACCGCCGCATATCTGTCTGTAACTGCAAACGCCGCACTTGCCCTCGAGCTGATTGCTGTCACGCATTCGAGCAAGGTCCGGACTGTTGGTCCAGATTTCCGAGAGTTTCTCTTCGAGCACGTTGCCGCATTTGACGGGCAGATAGCCGCATGGAAAAACATCTCCCTGATGTCCCACAAACAAAACACCCAGACCGGCGAGACAGCCTCGCGATGTCCCCCCGTGTTTACCCTGGCTCGCTTTCTTATGTGATGATAGACCTTGCTGTCTGATGACACGTTCATAATGAGGGCCGCATGTCACCTTTATTTGCAGTTCGCCTCGACCATCCAATCTGCAAATATCGAGCATCTTCTGTTCATATTGCTCGGGCGAAAGCATATCATTATCCGCCAAATGTTGTCCGCAACCGACAGGGACCAGCATAAATATATGGACCGCCACCGCGCCGAGTGATTTGGCAAGGTCGTAAACGTCTTTAATTTGATGGGCGTTATGTCTGGTCAATGTCATATTAATTTGAAACGGCACATTTTGTTCACGAAGATGACCGATACCCTCAACAGCCCTCTCAAATGATCCGGCTAACTGCCGCAGTTCGTTATGAACTTCCGCGGTAGCCCCGTCCAGGCTTACTGATACCCTCATAACTCCGCTGTCACGTATCCGTCTGGCTACGGTTTCATCTATCAACGTTCCATTTGTGGCAAGGGCAGGGGTAATTCCTAATGACTTAGAATGGCTGATTAGCTCAAACAAATCATCTCGACAGAGCGGTTCACCCCCGGAAAAAACCAGGACCGGCATCAGAGATTGTTCTTTCCCCAGGCCGGCCAACTGCTCGATAAGGTCTCTGACCTGAGCAGTTGAGAGGTCTTTATGGGCGGCTTCGTCAGTTTCTATACGCCGGCAGTGAGCACAGGCCAAATTACATTTGATTGTGCTCTCCCAAAATAAAAGTCTGAGTATCTGTTTTGGACCAGTAGCCTCTGTCACGAGTGTGCATCCTTCTTGTCGCTTGACTCAGTCGTTATCGCTTCGGCCTGCCGGACAATTCTATTGACCAGCTTTACCGCTTCCATCGGCCCCTTTTCCCTGGCCACCGTGTCAACGTTCTTAATGACACAATGCAACAGTTTATTGACAATGCGGTTGACCATCGTTTCCAGAACTTCTCGGCATGAGGCATCCTGCCGGACTCCGACGAAAAACCGCTCCATTTCATTTTGACTGATTTGAGCAAATTTCTCTTCCAACTGCCCGATCAGAGGCCCGATCTCTCTGGCCCCCAGCCAATCCACAAAGACGTTCACATCTTCTTGAATGATTTTCATCCCTTTGGCAATATCCTCTTCACGTGCCTTACGATTCTGCCTGGCCACATCTGAAAGGTCATCAATGCTGTAAAGGTGCACATCGTCAATTTCACTCAAGGAAGATTCAAAGTTTCGCGGCACTGCAATATCAATAATCAGAAGTGTCCGCTTTTGTCTGCCGTCCATGATTTTTTTGAAAGACTTTTTCGTGTACAAGTAATTCTTTACAGCAGCAGAAGCTATTACAATGTCAGCATCCGTTAGCTGTTCCTGAAGATTCTCCCACTTCCGGGCCATCACTTTATGCCGCTTAGCTACAAACAGGGCTCGATCGTAAGACCTGTTGACTATGTTGATGTCCCTGCATCCAATCTTCAGAAGATGCTGGACGAGCAGCTCGCCCATTTCACCGGCACCAATGACAACCGCTTTCGCCGACGAGATATCAGCAAAGAGATGTTTAGCCAGTTCGACAGCAACGCCAGCAACGCTCACCCTCCCGTGTGCGATAGATGTAGTTGTATGTACCTTCTTACCGGTGGCAAAAGCACAATGGAACAGGCGATTCAGAACTTTTCCTGTGCTCCCTGCCGTACAGGCAAGGCGATAACTTTCTTTGACCTGACCGATGATTTGTGCCTCGCCAACAACCAGGCTGTCAAGGCTCGAAGCAACCTTAAGCAAATGTCTGACTGAATCCTCGTCACTGTGTATGTATAGAAATTCCTGAAATTCTTCCCATGGGACATGATGAAATTCCGACATAAACTTCATCAGGTCATCCACAACCTCCGGATCCATGCGATTGCAGGCGCAGTACAATTCAACACGGTTGCACGTCGAAAGCAGGACAAACTCCGACTCCTGAAATCTGTTCTTGAGTTCTTTCAACGCCCGAAGAGTCTGTTCAGAGTCAAATGCCAGCTTCTCAAGAATAGCCAGCGGGGCGCTTTTATGATTCAGTCCTAAAACAAAAATTTTCATCGCTGTCCTGTCACTGTGTCAATCACGATTTTTAATATACGTGGGCGGCACTTTTTTCAGTTCTTTTTCAGTCGCCAAAATTCTGTAGGTTGAAATTCCGCTTTCCCGGCTCATGCGTTCAACGATTCTCTCGAGTTGGCGGATATCCGGCGCATGGACCATCGTGTAAATGTTATACGGCCAGTTTTCAGCCGTTTGTCGCTCGTAGGCATGGCTGACTTCTTTGAATCCAGCTAATATTGTGCCTACCTGCTCAACACGTTCAGGTTTAGTCTGCCAGGCAACCATTGCTCCGCCGGACAGACCCACTTTGTAGTGGTTCACAATGGCCCCGATCCGCCTGAGTTTGCCCTGGCCTTTCCAATCGTCCAATACGGTTAAAAGTTGCTTTGTGTCAACACCGGCTTTTTCTGCCATGTCCTTATAAGGACTCCGACTTTCCGGAAATCCCTCCTGCAGGACGGCCAATATTTTTGCCTCAATATCAGATATTTGAGATGTCATTTTTTTCACCTCAACATATACGACGTGTTTTGAGGAGTATTTGTTCTATCTTTATCCCCAAATTCAGGAATATTTCCGTGTACTTGATCTATTGTAATCGCGAATTACTGGAAATTACAAGAAGACTTTTCTCAAACTGTTCGATAACAGGTTCTTGAATCTGCGTTGCTTTTGGTGTAAAAAACTTGTTTATCGCAGAAAAACGGCATCTGAAAGGCCCGAATGAAACGAATACGGATTGCCAGCCGAGCCAGTAAACTTGCCCTGAGGCAGACCGACCTTGTCCGCAAGCTGCTTGAGAGCCTCTCCGGGCAGATCCAATGTTCCGTCATCCGGATGACGACCAAAGGTGACCGCGATACGTCGGATTTTCTTTATCAGGCCGAATCACAAGGCCTTTTCACGTCCGAGGTGGAAAACGCCCTGCTCGACGGCAGAGCGGATTTAGCCGTACATAGTCTCAAAGACCTGCCGACACTGCCCAGAGAAGGCCTGGTTATCGCCGCTATCCCCGAAAGAGAATCTCCGGCAGATGCCCTTGTTGCAAGAAAGAAAGTAACTTCCATTGAGAATCTGCCGTCCGGTATAACAGTTGGAACCTCCAGCTTGAGACGCACCGCCCAGTTGAAACTTCTCAGAGCCGATATCAAATGCGTGCCCTTAAGGGGAAATGTCGAGACTCGGCTCAGAAAAGTTAAGGAAGGCCAGGTCGATGCAATCGTGATCGCCTGCGCAGGTTTGAACAGGCTCGGCCTTGCCGATACAATCTCCGCCGTGTTGCCGCCGAAAGAATTTATCCCGGCCCCGGCCCAGGGAGCATTAGCCGTGCAAGTTCGCGCCGATGATACCGAGCTTACCGAACTCGTCAAACAAATCGACGACCGGAATTCTCGAATAGCCGTGGAAAGCGAACGCCGCGTGCTTGAAACCGTTCACGGCGGATGCAGCATTCCGCTTGGCGTTTATTCGCAAATCCACGGTCAGACAATCACAACAGATGCCATCCTCTGCGACCTCGACGGCAAAAATTATGTCAAGCATTCTGTAACTTCGCCTATCGATCAGGCTCAATCCAGCTCCGTCAAACTCGCCCAACAATTACTGGCCGACGGCGGGGAGCAAATCCTCTTAAAAATCAGAATAAAAAATAACGAGTGAATGAAAAAACCGAATGTCGAATATCGAACTTCAAAATTCGTTTTTCGATATTCATCAATGATGCGTAATGTAGTATAATCACATCGTAAAAAATTTAAGCTTCCGGGCATGGAGCTTCAGACATCGAAAAAGAACTGAAAAATAAAATCAAACGAATCGTCATGTGGGTCGCGATGGCACTGATCGTGCTGTTGTTTTTTTTGTCCGTCCTTGGGGCGTTCCTCGGCCCGCAACGAGCAAAGGATTTTTTCAACAGTATCCCGCTGGCGATCTATTGGATAGCGTTTATCCTGTTACTGGGGGTGAGTATCGCATTGTTTCGACGGCTGCGACGTATGCCCGCCCTTTTATCCATTCATGTTGGTGGTGTTTTTATTTTGGCTGGAGCGCTCTGGGGTTCGGTCGGGGGACATGCGCTGCGGCAAAAATTCTTTGGAATCGACAAGATTCCTACCGGCTTTATGCAAATCTATGAAGGTTACTCAGATAATCATGTTGAATTGGAAGACAACAGCATACATGAACTGCCATTTTCTATAGGGCTAAATGATTTTCGAATTGAATATTATGAACAAGGATATCTTCATATTCAAACAAGGCAAGGGGATTATTGGAGATTCCCCACTGAGGTTGGCAAAGAGTTTTTCCTGGGATCTAAGTTCGGCACTGTAAAAATTCTCAGAGCATTCGAGAATTTCAAGATACCCCTGGAAGGCGAAAACAGAGCCGCAATTGACGATCCCGGCCCCGGCTCGAATCCGGCACTGGAAGTTCAAATTGATTCGCCCGACGGGCAAACAATCACACGATATGTCTTCGAACGCTTCCCGGGACATATGCATCCCGGGGACGAGCTTTTTTTGAGCTATCAAAGAGTGATTCGGGAATACATCAGCGAGCTTCACGTGATTGATGACGGCCGGATTGCCGCCGAGAAAGACATCCAGGTCAATCACCCCCTGCACTATGGCGGTTATCATTTTTATCAGCAGGATTACGACCATCAGGCCGGCCGTTATACCATTCTCGAAGTCACTTCCGATTCCGGACTGATGATTGTTTATGCCGGATATCTGATGTTGTGTATCGGCGTCTGCTGGCATTTTTGGATCGTCAAATTATCCGGCAGCCGAACTTTCAAAACGGAGCCAAAAGGCGAATAGATGGAGATTAAATATACAATCCAGGGCCTGTTGATCTATATCACCATCGCCGCGTATCTGCTGGCGCTGCTGGCAAGTGTCTTTCGCCTGAAAAAATCGGGGCAGGTGTTATATCTGCTTGGATTTATCGCGGCGGTTATTTCATTCGGCTATCGCTGGTATCATGTTCGACATGTCCCCATGCAGAACTTGTTCGAAGTATTCCTGTGCCTTGGAATGATTTATCCGGTCTCGCTTTTTTGCCGGCATGTATTGCGAGTCGGCGGGCAGTCAGCCGATATGCTCATTGGCGCCGTGGTGCTCGTTCCGGCCGGTTTTGTATTCAGTGCCAATCCGGGGAAACTTCCGCCGGCCCTCCAAAGCTGGCTGTTCGTGCCGCATGTCACGGTCTATATGCTCTCGTATATTTTCATGGCCAAAGCGGCATTTCATGCGGTTTTACAGCTTGCCGGCAAATTCCCGACACCCGATCAACACCTTTTATTCCCAGAGGAAGCAACCTACCGCATGGTTTGTGTCGGTTTTCCCCTGCTGACACTCGGGCTCGTTCTCGGAAGCGTCTGGGGCAAGCGGGCCTGGGGCGATTACTGGGGCTGGGACCCGAAAGAGCTCTGGTCACTCGCCTCATGGTTGGTCTATGTCGGGTATCTGCATTTTCGTTATATGTTCGGGAAGAAACATCCTCGCCTCAACAGCACGTGGGCGATCGCAGGTTTAATCGTCATTATCGTTACTCTGCTGTGGGTCAATTTGTCCCGACTTTTTCCCGGCCTGCACAGCTACGGCGCCAGCATGTAAGGTCGCGGCCTCTTGAACTATGCCTTGATTACAGAATGCGGAAACGGGCGTCGAGCTTGAACAGCCGCTTCATCGGAAGATTGAGGACTGCGGATTTTTCCAGAGACAGGGACGTTCGAACGTGCTCAAGAAGGCTCTCAATGGCCTGATCATCGGCGGCGATGATTGTAAACCATATATTGAATTCGTCTTTTCGAAGGTAGCTGTGGGTCACCTCGGGAAACGTCCCGATAATTTCAGCCGCACGCTCGACGTGCTCAGGCTTCACACGAACGGCAGCTAACGTGCTGCGAAATCCGAATTGATTGGAATCTAAACTGGCCCCGATTCGTCGAATCACTCCGTCATCGAGCAGGCGCCGGATTCTGCCCCAAAGCTGCTCTTCTGAAATCTGCAGTCTCTCGGCAATAATCTTATACGGATGTTCTTCCAGGGGAAAATCATCCTGCAGTTCCCGGAGGATTCGACCGTCCATTTTATCCATGAAGCCTGCTCCCGAATATTTTAAATGTTCGCCTTCCGGAACACGATTGAGGCAAATTCGTATTAACCTTTTTTAGCTAAGAATTTAAACGCCAAGTATTTATTATACAACATCAATCATCTTCTACGTAGCGGACTATTGCAATATTTGACTAGGTTCTGTCTGAAAACTCATGATTTTGCCGATAATTCTTATATACAATA
>CAZFOQ010000156.1:0-9256 GCA_964520535.1 uncultured Pirellulales bacterium
GGGCCGCTGTCGGCAGGCCGGAGCTGAAGTCCTGCGAATAAGGAATCGCCTGAACCATAATCCCGGCTCCAGTGCCCTGAATCACAAAATCATATGGATCCTCATTCGAATCAGTATTGGCAATTTGCACAGTTGCTGTTTTCAACCCGGTGCTGGTCGGTGAAAACTGGATTTGAAACGTTGTAGTACCACCATATGGAGCAACAGTAGCACTCGGCTGCTGCACTACTACAAAATCACTGCTGCCACTTAATTGTACCCTTGGGCTGCCATACAAATTAAGATATTCTGTTCCTGTGTTCCTGATTGTAAATGTTCGTATTAAAGAGCCACCTGGGAGAACACTACCGAAATCAGTATGGTCTGAAGAAATGGGAGTTGTATCGCCGTCATTGATAATTTGACTATTGCCCAAAACTTCTATCTCAGGAACATCGAAGCCTGTGCCCTGAATCACGAAGTCGTATGGATTCTCGTCACCATCATTATTGGCAATCATTACCGTGGCTGATTTAATGCCGGAACTGCTCGGAGTAAACCATATCTGGAACGTTGTGGTCCCACCGCCGGGGGCAACTGAAAAGTCGGGCTGTATATTAACAGTAAAATCGCTGCTTCCGGTCAGTAGCACCCTGGGTACACCCGTCAAATAAAGCGTGGATGTTCCTGTGTTTCTGATCGTAAATGTCCGCATTATAGTACCACCCGGTGTAATAGCACCGAAGTAAGTGTTGTCAGCAGTAGTTGGAGTGGTATCTCCATCAACAATGACCTGGTCGTTGCCAAGAATCTCTATCTCGGGAGCAGTCATAACCAACCCTGTGCCCTGAATATTAAAGTTATACGGATTCTCATCGCTGTCATTATTATAAATGACAACACCGGCTGTCTTAAGCCCGGAACTAGTCGGAGAAAACTGTATCTGGAACACCGTTGTCCCACCGCCGGCGGCAACCGGAGAGACGGGCTGTGTAATCACAGTAAAGTTGCTGCTGCCGCTTAATTGAACCCTGGGACTTCCCGTCAAATAAAGCGTAGAGCCTCCGATGTTCCTTATTGTAAACGTTCGTATTATGGAGCCACCTGGAGCAACACTACCAAAATCAGTATGGTCTGTAGAACTGGGAGTTGTATCACCGTCATTGATAATTTGACTATTGCCCAGAATTTCTATCTCGGGAACACTTACACCCGTACCCTGAATCACGAAGTCATAGGGATTCTCATCGCTGTCATTATTGGCAATTTGAACTGTGGCTATTTTAAGACCTGCACTGCTCGGTGTAAATTGAATCTGGAACACCGTTGTCCCACCACCGGCGGCAACCGGAGAGACAGGCTGTGTAATCACAGTAAAGTTGCTGCTGCCGCTCAATTGGACCCTGGGACTGCCGGTTAAATTAAGATTAGAGCCTCCTGTGTTCCTTATTGTAAACGTTCGTATTATGGAGCCACCTGTGAGGACACTCCCAAAGTCTGTATGGTCACTCGCACTCGGAGTGGAATCTCCGTCAACAATAACCTGGCTATTACCCAGCACATCTATCTCCGGCGCGCTGGATGTTACCCTAATATTATCGAATTCACGTCCATCTGAGGGGGCTGGAAAATTGTCATATTGTTGGAACTTTATCCGCACATCAGACACATCGGTGATGCCGGCAGCAGTTTTAGCCAGCTCCACAAACGCATCCAGAGCATATGGCTGATTTGTAAAGGAACCATCTAAGTTCGCGACCCTAATCCAATTGTGCCCATCGACACTCAAGGCAATACCATCACCTTTATAATGATCTACGAAGCTCGGAGGAAGCGCATCGACTTCATCCAAAAGATTTACATGATCCAGAGTTAAAGTCACGTTGGTTTTGCCTGTTAAATTCACATGTAAGATTGCTTCGTTTAAGGACAATGTGCTATCAGCAACCGTATCGTCCATACGCAAACGTCCGCTTACTACCTGGATCCTCCCATCATTGTCCGAGTAGTACTCCCAGCCCTGGGCAGAGGTCGGCAAACCAGTGTCAAAGTTCTGCGTGTATGGGATGGGCTGAGCAATCGATGCTGTGACTCGAATGTTGTCAAATTCACGCCCATCTGTAGGTGCGGGATGATCGTCGTATTGCTGAAACTTAATTCTCACATCCGAAAGGTTTGAGCCTGGGGTTGCACCCAGGGCTTCCTGAAGCTTAGAATTAAGATTGAACGATTTTTCTGTAGATGTGAAAGAGCCGTCCAGGTTAGTGATTCTAAACCAATTGGTCCCGTCGACACTTAAGGCAATGCAGTCCCCCTTAAAATGGCCTACAAAGTTCATGGGCGGAGCATCCGCCTCATCCGATAGACTATAGTGATCCAGCGTCAGCGTCACATCGGTCTTGCCTGTTAGATTCAAGTGCAAGATAGCCTCATTCAGCGAACTTGTGCCGGCGCTCACCGAATCGTCCATCCGCAATCGCCCACCTACTACCTGAATCCGTCCATCATTGTCTGAGTAATATTCCCAGCCCTGGACCGCAATTGGCAAACCAGCGTCAAAGTTCTGGTTATAAGGTGTTGATTGAGGTGTATAGGTGGTAGCGTTTGCTGATGCGAGCGTGCCGCCCTGATCGGTGATATCGACCTCAATAGCATCTGTGGGAAGGTTTGAGTCAAGTGGGTCCATGGGCTGCAGTTCGGCTAAAAGTCCCTGCATATCAGCGTTGAGCAGAAGCCTGGGTTCCAGACGCTCAAATAGTGGCGTCTCCGAGTACTCGTGGCGTTGTCGTGAACACCGGAAGCGCCTTAGCTTTCTTAGTATACGTTTCATTTTAATCTTCCTTAATCTGATCTTACTATTTCAATGGAACTTGATACTTTAAAACTGGCTGAAGCCAAGAAAATGAGGAAGTACCGATTCTCATTATTGCTTAATCCTTTAGACAAGTTAGACGTCATACCGGTTCCCATTTTCATTTGGCCCTTTAGATAGATTGTATGAAATAAATCACCCTTTTTTTGTATATAACTATCTACAAGTGCCACCTTGCAGCTAATTTGTAACGCTTTTTCGGATTGCTAAAATGAAATTTTTTGTGTTTGATGTTCCTATAACTAAATTCATGGGTGCAGTTTTACCTTTTGGAGCAAAACATAGGTCTGATAAAACTGCAATTAAGTAAAATCTCCTCTCATTCAGGCATTTATTTGGTAATCTTCGTAACCAAAGAAACATGTTTGGATATCTATAATAATCACCAAAAACTGGGCGCATAATTAAGGTGGTTTTTCACCTGCAAGCCGCTAATGAGGCTTTTTGTACAACTTTTTAGATTTTCGAACCCAGGAAGATCAGCCTAAATACTCCTATATCGCCAAGCTTATTCGATCCAGCAGTACAGGCTGAGCTGGATCCAGCTTGATAGTGCGACATAGGTTTATTTTCCTGCCCTGCTGATATTTTAAGAATCACATCATTGGCTTTGGGTCGTTACATGAGCTCTATTGCCCGATAAAACTTCATACACAAAGCAAAGACCTGAATCTATACCTTATTTTCTTAGGCCAGACAGTTGGCTAAAGTGGGAGAATTTATTGGTCGATATTCATAAAAACAAATGGTATATTAGGAAACGATAAGACCATGTACTTGACAAAAAGCAGCTAATATTGTACACTTATCCTTGATTTATAATCCCAAGGAGGCGGAATTTCCATTTTTATACGAAGAAAATGTATGTTCTTTGGGGACAGGTAGAGATGTTTTTAATTACCTTTGGAATACTCCTAAAATAGTACTATTATGGCGTATTTAGTGAGACATAATAAATTTGTAGTAGCACTTGAAGCTTTACGATCGAGGTATACAGCACCGGGTAAAACATCAGTGTACTTCGTTTGGATTTTAGCTGTTCTACTCCTGATATCCACTGGCATAGCTTACCGTGTTCTGGTTTCTTTCACTGTTAATACGGTCATTAATTTGCCTGTACCCCTTAGTAGTTTTCCTTCGGAGTTAGGTAATTGGACTGGCATAGAGCTGGATATACCTACAACAACGAGAGAATATATGGAAAAGAATTTTGCAGATGATTATGTAAGCCGGAGATATATTAACAATAGAACTCAGGCATGGGCAAATCTCTATGTAGTATATTGCGCATCTCGACCAGGAGGAATGCTTGGTCACCAACCACAGGTTTGCTACCCTGGTAACGGGTGGATACATGACAGTACCGATAAATCGCAGTTTATTTCGCGCCAAGGAAAAGAAATACCTTGCCTTTTGCATAGATTCCATAAGCCTGCTCCACAATACAGTGAGATAGTTGTCCTGAATTTCTATCTCGTGAATGGAGAACTCGCTACTAATCAAAAAGGTTTCATTGGAATTCTTGGCAGAAGGTTAAATCTTAACAAGAATCCCGCTCGTTATGTGGCACAAGTACAAATAAGCTCGGCGTTGGAAAATCCGGTTCGAGCGGCAGCAAAAGATATGACAGAACTAATACTTGATTTGCTGCCGGATAAGAACGGCAAAGTCAAGGCACTCCAGCAAGTCCGACTTTTGGGTTGTGTGTTTTAATAAACAACGCTCACATAGACAAGAACCCAAATTGACTTCAGCGACATAAGTGCCTTGTCACAAAAATGTTATAGCGATTTATCGGCACAGCCGACGGGGACGGAGTACAGTTGGTCAATCATTGATCTTCATACGAAAAATTCGTGGATGCCTGCTCCAATCTGTCGGCTATAAGGTTGGCTTGAGTCCAGAGGAAGAACTATAGTGAAACCATTCAAGTATCCCATTTATGTGACTAGACCTTTCTTGCCCCCATTTGATGAGTTCTGTGAGGGGCTTAAGGAAATTTGGGAAAACTATTGGCTCACTAACAACGGGCCAATTCTCAATCGGTTTACCCAAAAAATGGCCAAATACTTTGAAACGGATGACGTCTGTTTGTTCAATAACGGCACACTGGCACTTCAGATTGCCCTACAAGGTTTAGGGATTTCTGGGGAGGTAATAACTACTCCGTTCACCTTTGTAGCAACGACGCATGCTTTATTCTGGAATAAGATCAGACCCGTTTTCGTGGACATTGAACCTGACTATTACACTCTTGAACCAGAAAAAGTTGAGGCTGCAATCACACCATGGACAACAGCCATTCTGGCTGTTCACGTCTATGGCCATCCGTGCAAGGTCAATGCTCTACAGAAAATTGCAGAGAGACATAATTTGAAACTCTTATTTGATTCTGCTCACGCTTTCGGCGTAAAAATTGGTAATAAATCTATTGCCCATTTTGGTGATTTAAGCATGTTCAGTTTCCATGCCACCAAAATATATCATTCTCTTGAAGGGGGAATGCTGACCTTCCGCGACTCAGGACTGAAAAGCATATTTGATTATTTGAAGAACTTCGGTTTCAAAAACGAGATTGAGGTTGTCATGCCCGGCACTAATGCCAAGATGAATGAAATGCAGGCTTTAATGGGAATTTTAGTTTTGAATCACCTAGATAAAATAATTCAAAAGCGCAAGCAAATCAGTGACCTATACCGAGAATGTTTAAAAGAAGTGCCCGGTATAAATCTTGTACCTAAGTTTTCTTCAGACGTTAGGTATAACTTTGCCTATATGCCGATTGAAGTGAATGAACGAGAATTTGGTATGAGCCGTGACGCATTGTATGAAAAACTCAAGCAATACAACGTCCATACCAGGCGATACTTTTATCCCTTAGTTTGCGATTACACCTGCTATCGTAATGTTTCGGTGAATGACCCATTGACCATCGCCCGTCGAGTGGCCAACTGTATACTAACACTGCCGATTTACGATGGCCTGCAACTATCTGATGTTGAGACCATTTGTGAGATAATTATTAACATACAACAAAAACAAGGTGCCAAGATATAACAAATCTTACTTGATTGAATGAACCATGAGTTTTTTATCGGAAGATGAACTGAAGGGCATTGGTTTTCGACACGTGGGAAAGAATGTCTGCGTTTCCCGAAAAGCATCGATATTTAATCCCGGTAATATATCGATTGGTGATTATTCAAGAATCGATGATTTCTGCCTGCTATCGGCGGGGTGCGGGGGCATAACAATTGGTCGTTATGTGCATATTGGATGCTATAGTTCTCTAATTGGGATGGGTGCCATTGTAATGGAGGATTTCTCCGGTCTTTCCGGCCGTGTTTCTGTGTATTCGAGTAATGAGGACTATTCGGGGATGTCACTGACCAATCCAACCGTGCCACCTCAGTTCCGGAATTATTCGGTTGGAAAGGTGATCATAAGAAAGTACGCTGTGGTGTGCTGCGGTTCGGTGGTCTTACCTAACGTTGAGATTGGCACCGGTGCTGTGATCGGTGCATTGTCGCTGGTCAAGGAAAACTGTGAGGAGTTCGGTATTTACTCCGGTGACCCTGCGAGGAAGATCTCATATCGGGTGCGACATGTACTGGATATCGGGAAGCAAGTTATTAAGGACTCCGAATTACCAAACGACGATTAATGAACTATATGCACATTAGGAATATGGTCATCTTCGATGCCGTAAAGACAGCAATTGATGTGAATGGTCTTATCGGTATTTCCAAAGTTTCAGAACAACATAACATTTGGGGATTCGATGCCTTAAACGGCAGTAACGACATCAGAGGGCAATTTAGCAGTTATTAGTCTTTCAAGACAATGCTTGTGCTGCACCGCGAGTGATGGCTGAGTTGAGATGGAAATATTTAGAGAAGACAAGTCTATGAAGGAAGTTGCGGGCTACATACATCCATTGTATGCCAATTCGCTCCGCGAATTTGGCGAACCGCGGGAATTACCGCACTGTGGCGGGTGGATTCTTGAAAGACCAATTCCCGGGACACCTTATAAAGATGCTATGGGATGCTACCCCCTATTTACGTGCCGGGATTGGTCGAGATTCCACGAAGACCTCGAAGAGATCGGAACAACTGACCTCGTATCCTTGGTATTGGTTACTGATCCGTTTGCAGACGTTGACCAAGCATATCTCGAACGTTGTTTACAAATCGTTAAACCGTTCAAGAAGCACCTTGTTGTTGACCTCAGCCAAAACATAGAACATTTTGTGAACAAGCATCACCGTTATCATGCCCGGAAGTCGCTAAGAGACATCAAGGTTGAAATCTGTGATCAGCCGGTCAGATATGCGGATGAATGGATAAAATTATATGACAACTTGATCAAAAAGCATAACATATCAGGAATCAGGGCCTTCTCGAAAGAGAGTCTCTACGCGCAACTCCAAACACCGGGAGTAGTTCTTGTGCTTGGGAGGCTTGCGGGCCAAGTCGAAGGCGGCCATATAATCGTGACTCACGATAATGTGGCCTATTCTCACTTGGCGGCATCCTCGGACGCTGGCTACAAACACTGTGTTTCGTACGCAATTTACTGGGAGACCCTCAATTTCTTAGCAGAACATGGGATCGAATTTCTTGACTTGGGAGCGGCGGCTGGCGTCGATGAAAATACACAAGATGGTTTAACCTGGTTCAAGGCTGGTTGGAGCAATGCAGTTCGCATAGTTTATTTTTGCGGTCAGGTCTTTGACGACCAAGTGTACGAAACCATCTGCCGGCAAAAGCATATTAACAATACAGACTACTTCCCAAGCTATAGAATGGGTGAATTCTATTAAATATCCTTATTTCAGTGTGATAACTCTATAAGGAGGCAACTACATGATAGTGGTCATTGGCGCATCAAGTTTTATTGGGACATATCTCGTCGATGAGCTAATTGCGCAGGGCCGCGAAGTATTTGCCACAGGACACAGCAACCTAAATAAAGAGTATTTTGCTAACAGACAGATTAAGTTTGCACAGGTCAATATTACAAGACAGCAAGACCTTGAGAAACTGCCGAAAGAGAATATTGATGCTGTCGTCATGTTGGCAAGTCTGCTTCCAGCCAATGATGTTGAATTCGTTCCAGGTAATTCGGATCATGCTCAATGATTTTCGGTTGATTTAGTGATAGGCTATAACAGAAATATGAACTTACATGGGAAAATCGTTGGTGGAGTTTTTGGATTGGATTTTTCGTTAAAAGGAACAAAGCCTTGCTTTCTCTATCCCAATAGTGTTTTCTTTTTGAATGCGCGCTCAGCCATATTGGCTGTCATTAGTTCCTTGCGTCCTACGACGGTTTGGATGCCATCTTATCTATGCGTAACAATGCTTGATACGACTAATATTTCCAAAATACCTGTGCGTTTCTTTCCTGTCGATGATCATCTGCAAATAAAAGAAGGCGCATGGATTTCCGAAGTACTAACAGGAGATGTGGTTATAATCATTGATTATTTCGGATTTCGCGCGTCTAAATGGATATATGAGGCAATACGAGAACGTGGCGCTTGGATTCTGGAAGATGCGTGCCAGGCCTTACTTTCTTCATATGTTGGGCAATACTCCGATTTTGTTGTGTATAGTCCTCGAAAATTTGTTGGCGTGCCGGACGGTGGAATCTTATGGAGTAAAAATCCGTTCCCAATAGGGTCGGAAAAAATCAAAACTCCTTCAAGCTGGTGGCTTAAGGCGTTTGGATCCTGCTTATTAAGACGCGATTTTGATAATTCGCAATCAGATGGCGATCGAAAATGGTTTCAACTCTTCGAGGAGATGGAATCAGAAATACCTGTGGGAAATTACGAGGCCAGCCCATTGTCTATTGCAATATTGGAAACGGCAATTAATTGGGATCTGGTATCCAGCAAACGCCGTGAGAATTATCAAATATTGCTTGACAATTTGAGAGATTTCGCCCTCTATAAAGATCTCCCCGATGATGTTGTTCCTTTGGGGTTTCCCATCACCGTGAGAAATCGCAATGAATTGCTGCAAGCTTTGTTCGACGAAAATATCTATCCACCTATTCATTGGGAATTATCGGACACCGTGCCGGAACAATTTGCGGAGAGCTATCACCTTTCGCAACATATATTGACTTTGATTTGTGATCAGCGCTATTGTCGCGAAGATATGGAACGGATGATCCAATTCGTTCGGACCACAGCATCTGGGGAGTAATTAGAGAGTTTAATTTAATTATTTGATAAACTATAAAAATATATGATATAAATATACTAGACCCTATCCCAAAACCTATGAAAAACTGCGTTTTCAATGCTGATATCGCAAAATTAAGAGGTTTTGGGATAACTTCTAGTACTATGTCCGTGCAATAAAGTCTGTTAGGTCTTTTTGCCGATAGGGT
>CAZFOQ010000157.1:0-9217 GCA_964520535.1 uncultured Pirellulales bacterium
TTTTGTTGGCTTAAGCGCTGGATTGGGATATCTGATACGTCCTGAGAGTGCACAGCTGATTGTGTATGGTCTTATGTGGGTAGTGCTGAGTATATTCAGGCCAAAACTGTGGGATGTGTCGAGATGGAAAAGTTTCATCGCCCTTGCGTTATTGTTTATTGGCTTTGCTATACCAGCAGCACCATATATGAAATGTACAGGTAGAATTATTCCCCCTAAAGTAAACGATATTATGAATTCTTTTTCTTTCAATGCTTTGCCAGATAAAACCAACACGCCAAAAGTAAATACCGTTAGTTCGAATTATAATACTGCCGAGATTGTACCTCGTAATGTTTTGAAAGCTCTTGGTGAGATTTTCAATACAATCGGCGAGAATCTGATGTGGCTCTTTATGCTACCTTTGGCGATAGGGTTGTACCATCGTTTTCGAGGTGAAGCTAAAAGTGAAGAGTTGTTTCTAATAACAACCTTTGTATTAGTAAGTGTGACAATGATGCTTCTTCGGTATTGTTACATCCAGTTGCATGTCAGTCAAAGGTGGAGCTTGCCTTTGATAACGTTCACTATTTTTTACATCCCTGTTGGTTTGGGCATTGTCGGGAACTGGTTAGATAATAGATTCCCAATGAATAAGCAAAAAAGCGACATCTCAAGAAAGAAAAGATGTATCTGGTTTTTGGTCTTACTTCTTGTTGGTATATGCATCTGTTTACCGAAATTGTTTAGGTCTATTCGCATAGAAAAGCAAAGGTATAAGGAGACTGCGGAGTGGCTAAGGAAAAATACCACTCCCAAAGATATTATCGCTGGGCCTGACAGACGTATAAGCTTCTACGCAGAGCGTAAAGGAGTGTTATTTGCGGGTGATCGCCTCCCAGGAAGTTGCAAGTATGCAATAAGACAATTTCAGGGCCAGGATGAAATGTTCTTATATGGAATGAAAATGAAGGAGAAGCTATCGCTGGTGAAGAACTGGCGAAATGAAAAAACCGCATTTGTAGCTGTTAGGCCTAATATAACTAAACTGGTAACACGTGTCGCTGTTGCATAAATCCCTGCCTCTCTGGGGCCCAGAATAGCACCAAGCATCACTATATCTGTTCGGCTAAGGACAATATTCCCTCACGCTATCAGTAGAAGCGGCAATGACACCTTAAGCCATTCTCGGCTTGCATAGACTGCTCGGGCTTGTTGTGCTGGTTCTGGGAGTGTTTTAATCAGCCATCTCGTAACTGATAAAAAGGTGATGATTGACACTATGAGGTTGATGAACATTGCATGAAATGCCCCCAGAGGGTGTCGAAGGTAAAAATACGAGACAGTCAGTATTGTTGCTATCATCAACGGCCGAATGACATTATCCGGAAGAGTCGACAGGACTACTCGCTTTAATGCACGCAAAACCGCCCCCCGCAGTCTGGTAAGCGTTAGTATCGGCAGTAGTATCAAAGCCACGAAAAAAGTGCTTGACAGACTCCGGCTAATGTGGTTTCGCAAAAACAAAACGATGCTTCCGGCGATCACGCTGAGTATCAGGCTGGAAGTGATGACAATCTCTGTACTGCGACGGAGAATACCACGAAGTAAACCCCATTTTTCTTGAGCTTTGTATGCGGCGACAAAGCGTAACAACGAGGTATTTAGACCCAGCATCGAGATAGTAACAAATATGTTAACCCAGCTCAAAACGTAAACGTAAATGCCATACTGGCCAACACCAAGCAGTCTTGCCAGCAAAACATGCAGGCCGAACAGGACTCCTGAACCTGTAATTTGGACGATGAATGTCCCGATAGAACCGCGGGCAAGGACTCCGCCACTGCCTTTGCTGTATCTTAACTTATCAAAGAACTCTTTTATCAACATTTCAAACCACAGATTGACACGGATTAGCTCACCACGAAGGCCTCGAAGTTAAAGACAATTGATACCATATTTCTTCCCAATCCTTCGTGTTCTCTGTGCTCTTCGTGGTTAAAAACTCTATGTTTACAGCACCACCATCCCGATGTTGCTCGGTGGTAGTTCACTCCATTTCTTTCAAAACCTTTCGGGCTTCACTGATGAAGACAGTGGCGTTTGTAATAACTTCTTCAGTTTGCTGGGCTGTGATTTCAATGAACTCCCTGTAATCACAATTCTGCCGCAATTCAAACGCTTCTCGAAAATGCCTGCCGGTCTCAATAGAAATCTGGCCGGTTTTTACAAAATATCTACTGAACAGACTCAGGACTCCGCTGTGTTTACTACTACCAAGATTCTTAGCAGCCAGCAGGCCAAGGCTACAATAGAACATCGCATAATACGCACGGTTAACAGCATCTTTGTAATGGTTGTTCTCAAACAACTCTCCGGCAACAGCTAAAGTTTCCTGTGCCTGCTGAAACCGGTATTTTATCAACTTGTCAAGGTTTTCAGTCATAATGCCCTGTTTTGCTTTCTGACATTTAATACCAGCGGAGATTCTTTAAGAGGGCTGTTCTGGATATCATCGATACTATAACAAACAGCGGAAAAGACCCTGCCGTATTTCAACTCCGCATCAAAACAAAGCTTTATAATTTCCTTCTCTATTTGCCAGTTCACCTCCGGCAATACTATAAAAAGGTCTATATCAGAAGCTTCATCCATCTCACCTCGTACTGCTGAGCCATACAAAAGCACTTCCTTTGCGCCAAAGCGATGCCGAAACGCCTTGGACAACTCTTTTAAACCTTGATTTTCAGATACGGATAAATTCATTTTGCTGTTCACCAATAGTGATTCAACGGCAGAAGTTAATTCTTTATTGTTTTTAGTGCTTTCCGCAACAAAAACTAACTATCTTTTCGTTCATATTCTATTAATTTAACCACTGATTACACAGATTTCATCCCATTTCATGTTCTTTGTGTACTTCGTGGTTAAAAACGTTCTTTGTTGTAATGTAAATTAGCTCACCACGAAGGACACGAAGTTCGCGAAGTTAAAGTTAAAGGACAAAATGCTTAACCATATGGGCTGGACAAACTCCGTTCCCTTCGGCTGCGCTCCATTCGACTCCGCTCAGGACAGGTCAGGGCGAGCCTGTGGGTTGCAATTAACCGCTGAATGTTCTGATATTTAATATTCATTTAGCCAAGGATTAGTTCTATGAAGTCTGGGCTTGGCTTTTTTTAAAGCTTTCCTGTAGGAACGCTGCAAATACCGATATCATTAACGCTATCGCAAACACAATAGCACTCTTTTTGGCTGTACCTTTAGCAATCGAAGATATCTTTGGACTTTCAGAAACCGGAGCACTTATAGAAATTCTGTTCTCAATTCTTTTAATATATGATGCTAAATAATCCTTCAAATTGTTGTTGGGATAAGTGTCAACTAAATCACTTAAAAACGAATGGAATTGCTGGATTGTATAGTAGGAAGACTTTTTGTCTTTTAACTCGGCAAACAGCTTTTCATTTAAGGCCAACAACTCTTTGTAATAATTATTCTTTTCTTTCGTTGCTGTAATTTTTCCCTCAAGCTGGATTATTTTAGACTCAGCAGCCTGTACTTGGTACTCCGCAGGTAAGTATTCAGTTTTTCCGATGATATCTAATTGTAAAGAAATATCGCCTTTTTTGTTATCTGAAGAACTGGTTCTTATCTTTTTCAGTTTATCTAAAATCATTTTGTTTGTTTTCAAGGCCAGTTCCAGTTCAAAGTTGTTTTCCTTGATGTGGGATGTTTCCGCTCTAAGCCTTCTGGAAGCAGAATTAAGCTGTTCCTCTACCATATATAAGGGGATTACATTTTCAAGATTGTCTCTTATCACTAAAGATATTTTGGAAAGATCATTTCTGGACCTTGAAATTATAGTCATATTGAGTAGTTGAGCACTTAATTGACTGACCTTTTCCAATTGAATTGGGTCTGTTAATTTTATTTGGGATAGATTTATATAGGGTGGTGAAACATCGAACGTTACAAAGTTGTTTAGGCCGGCTGCGCTTATGCGCTTGGCATATTTATTTAAGCGCTCTTCTCGCATCTTAGTCACAATCTTACTTGTGTTTTCCGCACTGTAAAACCTATTGAGAAACATGGTGTAATTCTTTTCGTTGAGGTCCCAATTGCTCACTTCATATATACCCTGGTCTGCTACATCATAGTTACTTTGGTCTGCTACATCATAGATGTTTTGGCTTCGTACATTGTAGGCGCTCTGGTCTTTTACATCATAGACATAGGTTACCTTATAGTTTCTTGGCGAAAAGAAAAGGATTAGGCCGACAATCAACGCTGGCAAGACTGAGCCAAGCAGAATAAGGTACTTGCGTCTCCAGAGGACAAAGAGGTAGTCCGCCAGATTTATCTCATCTTCATAGATGTCTGCGCTTTTCTTACCGGTTGCCGGAAGTTGTTGGCTGCCCGACTCATCGTTTTGCAGATCCGTCATAATTATCGGCCTCCTGCAAGGACCATTAAGAGGGCAGTTGATGCCTCAGGCTGTATGCAACAACATGTTGGCCCTGTAATGTGGCGGCATACCTGCCACTCATGGGATACGGTTTTCGTTCGCACGCAACTCGAATTTGAATAGTACCACTTCCGCAATCAAAATCAAGTTTTCTAAATCTACATTACCTGCTCAATAACGTCAACCATAAACTCTGCCGGATGAGAACTTTTCAGCGTTTCCTCGTAACAGTTCCTCTGGCGCATAAAAATCGTGTCAGGTAAGTTCGGTGCGCACAAAGCCATCGATAAGACACCGGCAAAACTTGACTTAAGTGCGTTGTTGGGGCCGGTTTACGTTTTTTTCTATTACGCCCTTTATATCGGAAACCGCCGGCTCATCCGGGATGACAGCGGTATCTGCAAGGCCCTTTACTAACAAAAAGGCGCTGTCTTGAGTGTGCTTGCCGGTGAAAGCCCCCCTGCCGGTCAAGTGCTGGACCTTGAGCTTGGCCTTAAGGTCAAAACCCTCGGCACCTACCAGAATCATATCCGGCCCATCATCAAGATACGGACCGGAATAAATCTCCTCTTTTCGGTATATGTCTCTTATGACCTTCCTGCCGTCAACCTCTAAAGAAGCGAATAGGCTCTCAAGTTGCGAGAGGATATCCTCGGCATCATCAGGCTCAACGGAGCCGCAGGGATATTTGCCTTTCAGGTTCAGATAAATCCTCGCAGGGTCCAGCGCAAAAGCCTTCGTGCCGGGGCGAATATTTTCCAGGCTGATTTCGGCATCTTTCTTGAACTGCAAAAAACCCTCACTCCCCAATACATGGCTGATATGGACTTCATGGTCGAGTCTCTCGAAGCCGTGGTCGGAGTGCATAACCAACGAATCGTCGTCGCCCATTCGGCTGCATATTTCGCCGATTACGGCATCTATTTTTCTGAAGTGATCAAGGAAAAAATTGTGATACTTATGGCCGGCGTCCTCGTAGGCATCCCACAAAAAGTGCATCAGCCTGTCCGTGCAGGTAAAAACCAGCATAAACGTCTGCCAGTCCACGGCCTTCCACAGATACCTGTAAGCTTCGATTCTGGCGCTAATCGTTTTATCAACGTCCGCCAGGAACGCATCCATATCGCTGTGGGCCTTGTGTGCATCTACATCAAGCTGGTAGCCCATCTGTTTGAGGTTGCCCACTAACGATTTGGGATGAATACTTTTCTCAAAATCTATCGCTACAAAGCCGGCGATATGCACCCCGTTCATCTCGCGCACAGGATAAGTACCCGGGACGTTGATAATAACGGATTGGCCCGGCCATTCGTCCCAGAAGGGCGCCGATTTAAGGCTGGCAAAATTTGGAAATGTCATGTTGTAAGAGTCGGGGCGTAAATCCATGAAGCCGAAGATACCGTGGCCCGCGGGATTCTGGCCCGTAATCATCGACGACCATGCCACGCAGGAGACCTCCGGAATGGACGAACGCATTTGTTTGAATATACCATGTGAAATCACCTCAGCCATATGCGGCATAACGCCGGTTTCGGCTAAGTCTTTAATCATACCGAAAGGCACACCGTCCAGACCGATTATTACCGTCTTCGGATTGTCAGCCATGTTACTAACCTACTCAAACTGACCGATTGAATGTAAATATAGAACTTAAAACAGTCTCCGACGAAGTCGGCATCAACCAACTAAAAACTAAAAACTAAAAACTCGAAAACTGACCCTCCCGATGTATCGGGAGGGTCAGTTTGAGTAACCTACGTGTGTAATTATTCCACCCGCACAGATATTCTCATCGTGAACAAGCACAAACCGCCCCAATTCCTGCACATCGTTGAAGTCTTTGATGGCTACGGGCTTTTTCGTCTTGATAGTCACCTCGGCAACTTCCAGATTCTTCAGCACGTCGGAATTTTCACCGATGACTTCGAGCGTAGAAGAGTTAATCCTTTTGTTGATTTTCTCTATCTTGCAGCTTGTTTCCTGCGTGGCGCATCTGATAGTGAGCCTCATATTCGACTCGAAGTCCCGCTTGGTCATCCAGAATATACTCGCCGAGATTGTATCGGTCAACACCGGCTCTTTGCCCGGCACGCAGACGACATTTCCACGGTCGAGAAACACCGAGTCCGTAGTTGTCATGCCGATGGATTCACTGGCAATAGCCTTGTCCCGCTCCTCTAAAAACTTTTCGATGGATGCTACTTTTGTAACCTCTCCGGTCGGCAGGACCTTAATCTCATCCCCTTCAGCAATAACGCCCGCCTCAATCCTGCCGACGTTAATCCGCTTATCTTCAATCTTATAGATGTCCTGAATCGGAAAGAGCATCGGCTTGTCCTCGGGGGGCTGTTTGTTCTGCATAGTGTCCAGACTTTCAAGAAAAGTTGGGCCGGTGTACCAGCTCATATTTTCACTCTTGCCGGTGACATTATCACCTTCAATTGCTGATATCGGGACATAAAGCATCGGCTCGACATTTATCGATTTGAGCCATTCGTCCGTGTCTTTCTTGACAGCCTCGAAACGGTACTGTGAAAAATCGACCAGGTCCATTTTGTTTAAGACAACAACAACCTGATGCAGCCCCAACAGACTTAACATGTATGAATGTCGCCTGGTCTGTTCCTTGACGCCTTCTACGACATCGATGATTAAAACAGCGGCCTCCGCCTGTGAAGCGCCCGTAATCATGTTCTTCACAAACTCCACGTGCCCCGGAGCATCGATAATCACGTAGCGCCTCTTGGGGGTCTTAAAGAAGACCTGTGTCGTATCGATGGTGATACCCTGTTTGCGTTCTTCTTCGAGGTGGTCAAGCAAATACGCAAATTCTGTCCGTCTGCCCTGCCCGCTTGAGGCCTTTTTAATCTCCTCGATTTTGTCCGGCGGCAGTGAATCGGTATCGTATAGCAGCCTCCCGATCAATGTGGATTTACCGTGGTCAACATGCCCCACAATAACAAAGCTAAGCACATCCATCTTAATCCTCGTCTATATAGCCTAAATCTTTAAGTTTGTTCCTGATTACCTCCATATCCTCTTCAGCCAAAGGTTTACTCACAGGCAAGGAGGACAAGGGGTGTTTTTTTTTGCCAAAACCTATAAACGACCATGCCCTCTCGTGCAGATAATAACAAAATATTTTCACTATTGACTCAACAAGACCTATGCCGATAGAAAGAACAATTCTTCGAGTGAAAACGAATACGATCGTCATGGTGGCAATAGCTGCTAATACACGGTAGCTGACCGCTTTCAGTATTGAGCGAAGATGAGCTTCTTTGTCGGCCATCGTATTACATGTACCCTAAAGCTCTGAGCTTTTGCATCATGTAGTCATCTTCCTTGTCCTGGGCCCGGCCGGACCTTTCGGAGATTTTGCTGGTCTTCAATTCCTCAACGACCTTGTCTATGGTGTCCGCGTCAGAATCAACCGGGCTGCAGCAGGTCTCACATCCGATACTGCGATAACGCTTGCCGTTCTTGGCAAAGTACAAATCGGTAACGGGAATATTCTCTTTTTTGACATATTCCCATACGTCGATCTCGCGCCAGCCGAGCAGTGGATGGACCCGAAGATGCTCTTCTTCGGCGGCCTTGGTCTTGTACTGGTCCCACAACTCCGGCGGCTGGTTCTTATAATCCCATTCAAAGTCTTCGTCTCTCGGACTGAAAACCCTTTCCTTCGCCCGAATGCCGTGCTCGTCCCTTCGGATACCAAGGTAAAGCGCCTTGAAGCCGTATTTGGCAATGGCCTTTTTCAGGGCAACGGTCTTGAGTTCGTTGCAGCATTGAAAAGCGCCTTTATCCGGCCCGATGCCTTTGGCGAGCGCTTCTTCGTTTTTTGCGACAAGAAGATTCAGGTTCCACTCTTTGGTGTACTTCGCCCGGAATTCGTAAATTTCCTTAAACTTATGGGTCGTGTCGATGTGGAGAACCGGAAAAGGAATCTTCCCGAAGAAGGCCTTTCTCACCAGCCAAAGCAGCGTCGTGGAATCCTTGCCTATCGACCACAGCATAGCAACGTCCCTGAACTGGCTGTAGGCCTCTCGGATGATGAAAATACTCTGATTTTCCAACTTGTCCAACTGGCTTAACGTCGTATTCATACCAAATATACTCCCGATAACTATTTTAAGGTTACCAAAAGCCGATATTATATCTGAACTATCGGCAAATGTCCACTGCCAATACAGAATTTCCGTGTTGTTATACGCAAAACGCCGCGGCCGGTGCGGAATTGTACGGCATTTTCCGCCTGTCAAACTGCATGTTGACGTCGTTTCTATTTGTTATTACAATTCGTGGCGACAATATCCCAATTGAAAGGTACGATTGTGAATCTGAAAGGTATCATACTTGCCGGTGGCAGCGGAACGAGATTGTATCCAATCACTCGGGTCGTAAGTAAGCAAATCCTCCCCATTTACGATAAACCGATGGTCTATTATCCGCTGACAACGCTGATGTTGGCCGGTATCCGCGACATCCTGATTATTTCAACCCCCCAGGATTTACCGCTCTACAGACATTTGCTCGGCGACGGAAGTCAGTGGGGAATCAAATTAGCCTATGCCGAGCAGCCCCGCCCCGAGGGGCTTGCCCAGGCCTTCATCATTGGAAAAACGTTTATCGCCGGCGGACCCACTTGCCTGATACTCGGCGACAATATATTCTACGGCCACGGCCTGGTGCAGTCTCTCCAGAAAGCCGCCCAGCAGCAAGTCGGCGCAACGATCTTCGGCTATTGGATCAGGGACCCACAGCGCT
>CAZFOQ010000158.1:0-9016 GCA_964520535.1 uncultured Pirellulales bacterium
TCTTCAGAGTATGGAACGCGAGTGGAAAATTATATCAATGACCAACTCAGTTTTACCATGTATTTGAATCCAAAAGAAAATGTCTATGTGACTGTGATGTCGGAAGAAAAGAAGTTTATGAGAATAATAGACAGATCGTCGGATGAATTAAAACAAATAGCCGAAAAGGATGATCCTCGCGCAATGGTCAGGCATATGATGTCGGCAGAGTATAAATATCTCGGCCGGGATAAAATTAACGGTATTAATGTCGAAGGAATTGAATGTACCGGTCCAAGAGTCATGGGCGGTATGTTTGAAGATGCAACGGCTCGATTGTGGGTTGAAAGAGGAACGGATTTTCCCGTTCGTATTGAAATTGAAGGCATTGTCGCAGGAGGACAAATGGAAATGAGTATGGTCATGGATGATTTTCAATGGAATATTGATCTGGACGAGGCTCTGTTTGTTCCCGATATACCTTCCGATTATACCAGTCATGAACTGAGTGTAGAAGCAAATGAAGATACGGCGGTTAACGGCCTCAAACTCTTCGCCGAGCTGACGGATGGACGATATCCAAGTAACATGGCTTTATTGACATTAATGAAGGAAATCTCTGAAGAACTGACGAAAAAATATGGTATGAATATTCTCGAAAAGCGAGATGAATATACAAGCACATTAACGGATATCCTTAAAGCAGGAACTTTCTATGCCCAGTTGGCTGGAGCGGAAAAAGAAGCAGTGTATTATGGTGACAAAGTGACAGCGGAAGATGTTGGTATGGTTCTGATGCGATGGAAGATTTCCGATAACGAGTATCGGATTATCTTTGGCGACCTTAGGGTTAAGAATGTGACCGCTGAAGAACTGACGGAACTGGAAAGCCTTTATTAGGACAATAAGCGCGATAGCACAAATACAAAGGCCGGGCTTTGGCTCGGCCTTTTTGATGCGCTCCCCAAAAAGATACCCCCTATGGTGCAGACGTACCCCTTTAAGTCCCCAAATAAGTAAACGTCCCTAATCGTTCCTAATAAAGCCCTATTTTTTCCCACGCAGACTAAGCATGCTCAATTCGCGATAGCGCTTCTTTTGCTGCATCGGTCACATTGTAATAGGCACACTCCTTCATGCTTTTTCTCAACGCAGGAACGGCCTCTTTGGCGCCGGCCCCCATGAGTCCCAACGCGAGACAGGCCCCTTCAGCAGAACCAGTCCCGATCTTCACAATCTGGATAAGGCGAGGCACAATATCCGCGACGGGGCCTAGGCAACCAAGTGCGTTGGCTGCGGTAGATGCTATGTCATCGTCGAGGACCTCCAGTTCATCAAAGATAGCATCCACGTGGTCTTCAGGATTACCTTCGATACGTGCCAAGGCAAAGTGCGCCCACACCGCTCCTGTTCGGTCGTCTCGCGTCTTCACGTGCAGCAATTTCCTGAGAGCAGGTACTGCTGGCTTGACCATGGATCCTCCGATAGTTCCAAGAGCAGCAGCCGAATTTGCTCGGACGATCCAATCCCAGTCTTCAAGTAGTTCTGTCAGTTCTGCAACGGCGAATGCTCCCGCATCCCCCATCTCACCTATTTCGATCGCAGCACACCCACGAGTCTCAGGATTCGGAGATCTCAAGCTCTTCAGCAGTCTACGCTGCCTTGACGAGTACTTGAATAGGTCTGTCAAGAATGACATGGTTACCTCCTTCTTTCTTGGCGAACTATGTTTATATTGTTTCCGCACAAGACCCTATGTCTGTCTGAGTGTCCATTAATTCCGGGGGCACCATACTTAATTCCAACCGATGTCTCGGTTGACACAGTACCCCTTCAGTTCCACAAACAGGTAAACATCCCAAAAGGTGACCGCGACGGGATTTGCTGCGGGATGTCGCCGCCACTTGAGGGTAAGTTCACGCATTCATTCTTCTTTCGTATCCACATTTCTTGCATGCTTGGTAGCTTACCGATCCGAATTGTCGGATGATTCTCCCGCCTCCAACGTTGGTATCCCCAGCCGCCTCCGACCGCATTTCCACTTGCAGGAATGTCCCACATTGCGGACATGCATACTCTCCAGGGTATCGTCGTGCAAGTTCCTTCCGGGACCAAATGTTAGCGGTCAACTTTGAGCCCCATATCCCTAATGACGCAACTATGGCTGAGCCAACTATCTGCAACCAGACCGGTAACCACGCCCCGAGGGATTTCCAGATAGAAAGAAGTAGTAAAAATGCAATCGCCCAGATAGGCAATGTATACAGCTTGGCTTTCCACTGGTGTTTCGCCCAGAACTTCAATCTCCAGATCATGGTTCATCCTCCCTCGTTCTGCCTAACTATGTATATATGGTTTCCGTATGACATACCAAGCCTCTCTGCATAAATCAAGAAAGCACAAGGTACGACGTTGCCGCTTCAGAGCTGTTCTATCCGCCATGGTCGATTGTAGATGTGTCTGCCTGTTGAGCAAGGAAAAAATAAAATGGACACTTTTTACTTTTCTCCTTTCTTGGAGGTCTACTTATTGGAATCATGATATGCTCTGTCAAGACATCCGGTTGGTGCACGATGATTCTCTCACGCACTTGATCAGATTTCTCCGCTCGACTACGCCTTGGTCGAGATGACGCCGCCGTATCAAGCCCCCGCCGTTTTGCTTGCCACCATATTTTCTGCGAAAACAGAAATGGGGGCAAGCAAAACGAAGCAGCGGGGAGTAAAGGACAATTTTCATAAAAACGGGGATTTTGGTTGTATTTCGGCAGATTTTGGGTATAATGCGTAACGAACTATGGAGGGTTCGTAGCGGATAAAGCAAATCAAATATCAAAGTGTAAAATGCAAAATTACATCTTAAATATCAAAAATTATGTAATTCTGTTTAATTTTCCTGCGTCAATCCGTGAAATCCGCGGTTGGGGATGTTCGACAAATGTCGAATGTATTCTACAAATCGACCTTTTTTTGCAAAACAAAGCCAGATTGCGAAATGTCCAAATGAATGTAAGCATAATTACAACAAGGGATTATGACGATTTAGGGCTCTGTGACCGAGTCAAAAACAAAGCCAAACAAAGCCAATCGCCGGCCTTTGGCCGGAAATCCGAAGCACGAAGTTCGAAATTCGAAACAAGAACAGTGCTCGGCAGAACACAGAATGCCTTACGGCAGAAAACAGAGGACAATGCCGGGTGATATATCTTTTTGTGATTTTTTTGTCGCAAATGGTGCAAATGCATCACTATATTATGAGAACTGAAATCCTTAGAGATTTTTCGAGGTGCAACGATGTCAGAAAATGACAAATATTATGTAGAGCGATGTCTGGATGGCCATCCGGACGATTTTCGCCATCTTGTGCGGCGTTATCAGGCGGTTCTTTTAGCCAACCTTGCCGGCAAATTAGGCAATAAGGACCGCGCTGAGGAAGCCGCTCAGGAAGCCCTCGTGCGAGCGTATTTCAATATGGGCAAACTCAAAAAGCCCGATGCGTTCTTTTCCTGGCTGCTCGGGATTGCAGACCACGTGGCCAAAGAGCACCAGAGAAAAGAGCAGTTCCAAAAGCAGCGGGAAATTGTCCGCTCATTCTCACAAGAAGCACCCACGGCGGAACTCTCACAGGATTATGCTCTCGAAGCGGCAATCGCCGAACTGCCTTCAGGCTACAGGAAGATCGTTCTGCTGCGATATTACGGCGAACATTCCTGTCACCAAATCGCCGAGCAGCTCGAGATGCCGTTGGGAACAGTCACAAAAACATTATCAAGGGCCTATGCCATGCTGCGCCAAAAGCTGCAGCAGCAGGAACAGGCGGAAGTTTACGAGGTGTAAAATGAATTGCGCAGAATATAAAGAGCTTTTCGTCGAGTACATCGAGGGACTGTTGGACGAATCCCGAAAACAGCAAGTCGCAGAACACCTGACGGACTGCCCAACCTGCCGGGCCGAAGTGCAACAGCTCACGACGCTTCACGACCGTCTTGTCAAGAACGGCAAAAACGCCGCCCAAAGCAAGCTTGAAGATCAGGTCATGAACCGAATTGTTCGTGAGCAAAACGTCAGGCTCAAAGCTGCAAACAAAGCCGGCACAGCCCTCAAGCTAAGGAGTATTATTATGAAAAGTCCAGTTGTAAAAATAGCCGCAGCGGCGGTCATCATTATTGCCGTACTGATAGGGATCAATCCATTTAAACCTTCCGTAACCTTTGCCCAGGTCATTGAACCGATCCTCAATGCGAGGACCATAGTCTTCGACATGATTTTAGGCACCGATGAAACTGGTATGGTCACGCATGAGATCATTGTGGATTCACGAATCAGAAGAACTATGTCGAACATGCCGAATATGACTTTGATTATCGACATAGACAAAGCAGAATTACTCGCGCTTGACACCGAAGCAAAAACTGCCGTCTATGTTGATATGGAGGGCGACCTTGGGGATAGAACTCGAAGCTATATCAAGTTCGTTCGCCAGATAATCAGGCACCTGCAGGATGGCCAGGTCGAAAATCTCGGCGAGCAAATCATTGACGGCCAAAAAGCAGTCGGATTTAGAGGCAGAGGTCCGAACGAGGAAGTGACGATCTGGGCCGACCCTCAAACCGCCCTTCCGATACGGATCGAGGTTCAGATTGGGCAAGAGTTTTCCTTCACTTTGAAAAACTTCGAGTTCAATGTGGTGGTGGACGAATCGCTGGTGAGTATGAATGTGCCGGACGGATATACGTTACAAAAGACGGATATGGATCTGGGCAATGCCACTGAGGAAGATTTTGTCGAGAGCCTGCGAATTTGGGCTGAAGTAATTCGAGATGGCTCGTTTCCCGAGGCGATAGGTACTGAAAATGCTATGGAACAAATGCCTGTGCTGGTCCAGAAGGTCGGGGCGTTGAACCTTCCGGAAGAACAGTCGACGCAGTTGGGGATGGCTTATGCAAAGGGGATGATGTTCCATCAGATTCTGGAAACCCAGGGCCAGTGGCACTACGCCGGCGGTGGCGTGACACTCGGCGATGCCGATACGGCGGTCTTCTGGTATCAGCCGCAAGGCTCACAGACCTATCGTGTGATCTACGGCGATCTCAGCGTCCAAGATGTCGCGCCGGAGGACCTGCCTCGGTAAAGAGTAAAGACGGTAATTTTTCAAAAGGCCGGGTTGATGCAGCCCGGCCTTTTTTATGCGCAAGGTGAAAGTGGTAAAAATACATTTTGAGCGGCAACTCCTTAAATGATATGATTCAGCATCATTCGTGTATCCTGAAGTCATTTTTTTGCATTTAAGGCGGGAGTTATTCGTCTTTATTATGGTAAGAGGTTTTAGGAGCTCCGCTTGAACGATTGTTTTAAAGAAAATCTAATTCGTAACTGTCGGCAGGGCGATAAGGCGGCATACGCGGTTCTTGTGAAAGAGCATTACAGAAGCGTCTTTGCCCTGTGTTTAGGTGTTCTTGGAAACATCCACGATGCCGAAGATATGGCTCAGGAAACAATGTTAAAAGGTTTCCAGAAGATTAAGAACCTCAGCAGTCGTGAAAAGTATGAGGTGTGGATTATGCGGATTGCCAGAAATCTCTGTATAGATTTTCTCCGCCGGAAGAAACGAACAAAGGAAATAATCATTGAGCACATGATGGAACCAAGATCAGGATCAAATGAAAATCATGTTTTACAGCAGGCTATAAGACGGCTGCCGCAGGAATTTCGACTGCCCTTGACGATGTTTTACTTCGAGCAAAAAAATGCCAGGATTATTGCTGAGAAGTTGGACATCTCGCACTCCGGGGCATGTCAGAGAATCCGAGAGGCGAGAAAAATGCTGCACGAAATACTGACCGAAAGGGTCGAAAAATGAATAGCGAATGTGAAAAGAGAAAAGACCAGATCGCCGATTTTGTTTCGGGCATTCTGACCGACGAGGAAGCTACGAGCTTGCTGCGGCACTTAGACGATTGTTCAACCTGTAACGAATATATGCGCGCATTAAAAGATGAGGATAAATTATTGACTGCATTATTTGCAGAGATTGATACGAACATGGAAAATCGGCAGGAGCGGGTGCTGCAGGCAATCAATCGCTCCGGCCAATCCGAACAAATTAAGACAATTCCTATATGGGTACAAATAATGAAAAAAAGAATAACAAAATTAGCTGCAGCGGCGGCGATAATCTTAATTGCAGTGTTAGGTATAAACCTTTCAACAAGGCCTGCCTGGGCCTTAGAACACACCATCGAAGCTCTCAAGCATGTCAAGATAGTATATATTTCCGGATACGCTAACTATCCGGGATCAGGCAATGAGTCTTTTGAACTCTGGGCCAGACCGAGCAGCATAGATGGTTCCTCTTCCGGTGACTTCAGATTAGTGGAAGGTGAAAAGCACATTTCCGTTTCTTCAGAGGAAAAAAATCTGACTTATGTTTATTCACTGTATTCAACCGGTGACGTCGTTTATATAACCGAAGGTTTGAACAGAACTGGACCCTATCCGACAGTTAATTTTTTCGAACAGATTAAGGTTCTGGCAGAGAATTGGAAAGAGGAATATCGTAAAAATGAAATAACCGGAAGAGACAGCGTTTTTGTCACATTTACCGGTATTCCCGTTAACGATGCCCGCTACTGGCAGTTTGAATTTGACCTCGAAACCAAACTGCCGGTATGTGCAAGCGTCTGGTGGGATTCAAATTATCAGGGCCAGCCCCATTATGAATTTGACAAATTTACCTTCGATAAGGAGATACCCGATGGTTTTTTCGACTTCGATATCCCGCAAGGCGCCCAGGTCATCGACTGCAGAATTTTACGTAATCTGCTGGATGAAAATCCGAATTATGGAATAACTGTTGATGAACTATCAACCTCTGATGCCTGCAAAGAGGTCGTCACTCAATATTGGCAGGCGATAATAAATCGTGACTGGGCAAAGGTAAAAAGTTTAAGGCCGCTTGCCGTCGGACAGGACTGGGATGAATTGATGGTCCAGTATAATGAGAATGAGCCTGTGCAACTGGTTAATATCTCAGGAATGAATCACTTGAATGATCCCGGGACTTTTGCAGAAGTATTTTACGAACTCCGGCTCAAAAATGGCGAAATCAAACAGGGTATATTAAATGTTGAAGTAAGACGAACAAGCAGGGACAGAATAGCAGTTATCGCCGGCTCTGTCGGACCAGAATTCAACGATAAAAAGTAGTTTTTCTTTACAGTGAAAAAAACAGGATAAACTATCAGGCCGGGCTTATATCGCTCGGCCTTTTTTATGTATAATTGAAGCTTAAAACAAGCATAATGGGGGCAGGATTCGCAAAAATTCCATTTTTCTTATACTAAAACATTCCGCTGGATTGTTATATAAGTGATAATCGATTGTCCTCCTTAAGGAGTCGTTAGGACTGAATTCAGTTAGGTAACTTTTAATGCTTGAAGATAAGCTGCTAATATGGAAGTTCAATCGCGGCAGCCGCGAGGCCCTGCGGGGAATTTACGAAAAGTACAAGGACGATTTGGTTACGTTAGCAGCCGCTTTGTTAACCGACGTAAATTCCGCCGAAGATGTCGTGCACGATGTGTTTGTTTCCTTCATCGAATCGGCACGAAAGTTTCGGCTGACCGGAAGTCTTAAAGGTTACTTAGCGACGTGCGTTGCAAATAATGCACGTAACAAAATCAAAGCCAATCAACGACGCTATAGGGTAGCTTTGGAAAAAACGGATCCGACTGCAGCAGGTTCGACTAATCCGGAACATCGGGCGATATTCGGCGAAGAATTACATCAATTGAGCCGGGCCCTCGAGCAGCTTCCATACGAGCAGCGGGAAGTTTTAATCCTGTACTCGTACAGCGGGATGAAATTTAAGACAATCGCCGCCCAGCAGAATATTTCAATCAATACCGTTCAAGGGCGATACCGGTACGCGATGGATAAACTGCGGTCAATGTTGAATGGTGATCCGCTGCACCGACTTGCGTCGGGAAACGCAGGGGCAGGAGTGGAAAAATGAGACCAGCAGAAAATATTGAAAAGAAGATTAAAAAGTTACACTTAAAAGCCAGTGCCGATTTGGACAAAAGAGTCCATGATGATATTTCTGCGGCATTAGCCGAATCAGAAAAGATTAAGTCGGTTCAAACAGAGCCGAATATTTGGAGAACCATTATGAAAAGTAGAATAACAAAATTAGCCGCTGCGGCGGTGATTATTATCACTGTGTTTGTCGGCATACATTATTTCGGCGGTTCCATTGAAAATGTGGCCTTTGCTGATGTCATGCAAAATATCCAGAACGCTCGAACCTTGACCTACCAAAGCGTTATTACACCGGCAGGCCAAGACCCTCAGGTTACGAAAACTATGGTCCTCGAACCGCATCTTATGCGGGTAGAATTGCCGGACGGAAAGGTTTGGATTCTCGATCATAACCAGGGCAGAACACTCCTGTTAGATTCAGCAAATAAACAGATCGTAATGTCGTCCACGCCTGAAAATACATTCGATTTGTACGATACTTTCCGAAACTTCCGCAATATCCCCGATTTTTCTGTCAGCCGGATTGGCCAGCGCACAATCGATGGGATGCAGACGGTAGGTTTTCAGTTGAAAAGAGAAAATGGTGAGAATGTGATAATCGTATGGGCTAATCCTCAAACCTCCCTGCCCATACGCATCGAACAGACTGTAAAGGACGAGAATGGTCAGGTTATTAAAAGCGTAACTACCAATATTATTTTCGATGCGGAGCTGGACCAGTCGCTTTTTCGCCTCGACGCGCCCAAGGGATACACTCATAGATTTGTTGACGGGCCGAATGAGCGTACCGTCAAACTCACAAAACGCATGAACTCGGCTAAAAAAATGAAGAAGATCTTGCTGAACTGTATTATGTATGCACAGGAACATGAAAACCAATGGCCGGATAGTCTGCAAGACCTTACTAATTATGGATTGACCAGAGATACCTTAAACAATCCAAGGCAACCGGAACGAGAGAACGGCTACGTCTATATAAAGCCGAGCACACCTATATC
>CAZFOQ010000159.1:0-8902 GCA_964520535.1 uncultured Pirellulales bacterium
ACAAGGTATTCCAGACTTATCCATTTTCAGATAACTCCGGATACATCAGGCGCACCATCAAAGTCAATTATTTGCAGCCAGGGGATGCCCATAGCAGTAAGCTGCAAGGCAACCTGCCGTCCGATAGCGCCTACACCGATGACCGTTGCTTTACATGCAGCAAGCCTGTCAGCAGGAATGATGTCTTTTTGGCGACTGTAACGTTCTTCGATATGTTCAGCGTTCATCAGAAAAACACCTCTCTTTCATCGTCCCAGGGATCCGGTCTTGCTCCCAGTTCATCCAGCATGAACTGACGTTCATCCGGGTTCATACCTTCAAGCTCATCAACAAAATCATACGGCAAAGCATAATCGCTCAAATCATGCTTTGTAGAATCGTCGTCCTTGTGGATTCTGGAACTAAGCCATTCCTCGGCCTTTATATTAGCCGAATATTCACTATCCCAAAGCTCCTGATTACTTGCCTCAAAATCCTGGCCGTAATCTATCTTAGTGGGAATCAACACATGACCGCCCGGTCCAACATTAAAACTCAGTTTGGCGTACGTTTTGTCGTTTTGCGCGACAACAAACAATACAGCCCATTGACAACCGCCGAATACTCTTTCAAAAGTCTCTTCGTCAATGATACTTGGCTCGGGCGAATCTCCGGGGTGCGAGTGCAACCAAATTCTCGCGAATTGTTCCGGCTTTCTGCCGAGGTCAACCTGGTTTTCGAAAAAGTCCGCCACAGCCTCATCGTCAAACTTGACGCTAACAGGAGTGACTTTCTGTTTAACTGTAATAAAGTCTCTCACGCAAAGCAAATCATCAGGTTCTATAATACCGAAACCACCGACTTCGTTATCAGACTTGTCTCGGAAGTACAGGAGCTTTGCCCATGCAGTTGGGCTAAATTTCAATGCTGGTCTTCTGGTGCGTTCTGTGTTCTTTTCAACTTGCAAGCTTGATTTCTGTTTTGCTTGTTTTAACTTGGCTCGGATTTCTGTTTTGCTTGGCTTGGATTTTTTGTTGTTCATTTTCTTTCTCCGTTATTTCTTTGCAGTTTGGGCAAAGGTCGTCTTCAAGGCATGACTCACAGCACAATTCTTCACACTCGGTGCATCTGCTGATGCAATTCTTGCACACAAGCTCTTCGCAATGTGGGCATTGACTGCTGCAGCCCAAACACGCCGTCTCTTCGCACTGGTGACAATATGTTGAGCACTGAGAACAATAATCATGTTCGCAGTAATAGCAATAATAGGTGTCTTCCCTTCTCATAACGTATCCGCAATCGTAGCAGGATTCGCCGTCCCAATCATCCAAACTCACATATGGGCTGTCCGGGTTGTAGGTGTTGAGAATGCTTCTGACCAATGTGAAAAAGTCAGATAGCCTTCCCTGCTCAAGGGCAGATCTGATTGCAGCACAACCATCGCCTTCACACAGCCTCTCACCGCTAACGTGTGGGTGAGTAACCTCTTCATCCGTAGCTGCTGGATTCGGATTAAGAGCAATAACACGGTAAGGACGGTCCATGTACAGCTCGCTGAGCTTGTCTAATTCCAGTTGAATTTTAAATGGCCCGAGAGCAACATCCTCCAATGTGATCGGATCTGTCACAACAGATAGGGTATTCTCTGCTTTATCAAAATCTATGCTACCGAATTCCTGCTGCACTTGATCCAGTTCTCCAACCAGCATGGATAATTCGGGCATATCCTTCCGTGGGATATCAGTTAATTGTTGAATTTGCGATATTGAATACGATATATCATTGAGCAGTCTGCTTGTTTGAGTGCAGCACCGATCTGCTGCTGAGAACCAGCCATGTAACAGTGATGCTCCCATTTTCCTGGATTCAGCGGTAAGTTCTTGAAGCTGGCCTACAAAACTTGTAAGGCGCTTCATCAATTCCGAATAGCGGCTGTTCTTCAGCTTCATCAGAGCTTCCTGGATTCTATTTGCTACTCGGATTAGGATTTTTCTGTCTTCCATAGCTTATCCTTCTAATAAAAAATGGGCATCTGCCCATCATTGAGACGAACAGATGCCCTAAGTGACATTTGTGATTTGGTACCGCCTATGCCGCCGCGCCTTCGATTTTTGTTGGGGTTATAGTGATACGATCTCCTTCTTTTAATACATAGTCACGTGCAACAGGCTGACGGTTAACTCTGATCAGAAAATCGTGCGCTTTTCTGCCTGGCATCTTTTCGTTGAAGAACTGTTCCACTATTTTGCCTTTAGAGACATCGACATAGTCGGCAAAGCCGCCACCTTCATTATTTATGAACAAAATCCTCATTTTTAATTCCTTTCAGTTTCACGGGTTGCAAATTTCTTGTTTGATACATGTGGCATATTGACACATTCAGCTTATTATTTGGGCGGGCTGCGCGCACAGGTTCCCTTGTTTCGCATAAGATTTCCTTTCATTTTGAGGTTCTTTGGGATTTACGGACGATTGGATTCGTTGAACTGGCGGGATGGAATAGTGGGTAGCTGTTAAGTCTGTGAATTGTCAATAAAGACATCTGAGAGTGTAAACTCTTCGATTATCTCGCTGCCACACTTATTGCACATATAGTGCATATGTATCGCTTCGATGTCAAAGAAGTCCTTGTCTTTGAATTCCCGTTCAGCATGGCTGGCGCCGCATTTTGGGCATCTATCGTCAACGGCGAGCGTATTCTGGTTGAGATCATCATTTAACATCTTGCGGAAAGCAGCTCGGTTCTCCAATTGCGTTGTAAGCCCTGTTTCTGGCAAACTATCCAGGAATTTCAATCCTGCCTGACAGACCTTCCGGATGTTTGTGTTAACTTGTCTGATTATCATCAATTCATTCTCAACAAACTTTACAGCCTTTGCCTCGGTGTCGAACTTACCTGCTTCATATGGTGTACCTATGTTCAGATAATGGTCTTTTCCTTCATCGATCTTCTCAATTTGAATCCATACCTTGTAAATCATCGCTTGTTCTCCTTTATGGCTGTATTCAGATATTCGATCTCATCAGCGAACTGCCGCGACTGTTCGCCGCCGACATCAAGGCAGTCTCGTATATACTCACAAACAGAAAGCAATGCTTTACACTTCTTGTGCGCGGATTTGGTTCTTGGCAGTTTACCAATACTATGCAGGAGAACCTGCTGCTCTTTCCATCGCTCCAGAGTGGTTTTGGTGATGCTGTCAATCTTTAAGATGATACAGCCGCCAATGAATTCAAATCGGTTTGGATCATCAGGGTCGGCATGTTTCTCATCACCGTCCTCATACCATTTCTCAAAGTATTCTCTGGCCAAATTCCAGGCCTCATCCATGTTTTGAGCAGCGAGCAAATGACTATTAGAATACTCCTGTTCTCCATTGTGTTCCGTGCTTTTCACTTCATATAGTCTCATGATTCACCTCACTTTCAGATTCACAATGTCATATTGTATGATCTGTGCCCGCGTCTCGGAGGGCCTGCAAGACGGCTTCCACATCTGCTTTGGCCCGCTCCAGAACCCGGATCGCTCCATCCAAGGTACTGTCGCCACCCTCGATGATTTCAACTACCATAAACTTGAACAAGCTGTCTCCGATGCTTTCACCGGTGACTTTTGCCAACAGGGTTTGCAGGGAACGGCAGTCTTGCTCAGGGTCGATGGGCAGCAAATCGGCATGTGGATAAGCGTTATAGACTATCCTGGCGATATTGATTTCTTCTTTGGTTTTGTGCATGATTTTGCTCCTTCAGAATTTACGTATGGTTTCTTATTTACAGGTTATTGTGCTGCTCTGCACTCATCCAGACAAGTGTCACTGCAAAAGCAAACGCCTTTCCATTTAATAGCTTCTCCTTTTATTTGCTTTCCACACCAGTTGCATCTCATATCTGTCCTCTTCTTCAAGCTGGCTGAACAATCAACTTTTACTGAACAAATCTCTACTCTCAAAGCCCAGCTATGTTCGGCAATCCAGTTGCGGGCTTCAGTAACATTGTCCTGACCATCATAGCCCTGGTGATTCCGTAGATAGTCCAGTATCGCTTCCTGCGCTTGGAATTTGCTATTGTATGCATGGATGTGAACTACTGTACTTTTATCCATTACAATCAATACCCAGACTTTTTTACGCCGACCGACGTATGCCCCATCGCAGATATTTATCCTTTCGCACAGTTTACTAACATTATCGATATTTAGCGGTTTCAACGAACCACCGTCGGTACTGATATCCTTAATGACCTGGTCGGGAATATCGGGGCAAATTCGAAGATTTTCGTCCTGGTGGAACCGCAGAGCAGCCAGAATGGTTACCAGTTCACGTCTATCGATAGCTAAAGCAAATTCTTTTTTCAAAGGTGACATAACGGTATCTCCTCAAACTTGAATAGGGTTATTGCTCAAAACGAAGGGGTGGGGTGATTTGAACAGTAAATTTTCGTTCGTTCTCTTGCAGACTATTTACTATCTACAACTTCGTAGCCCGTGATTTCAGTATCTAAAATATCCGCAGCAGTAGTAGTACCATTTACTTTGTAGTCTAATTCGTTAACTACTTCTGAAATTTCAACACCCTCATCTACTAACATTACAATACACATCTCTAATTTTACGGTTACTTTTCTCACTGTTATCTCCCGGAAAAAGATTTAATCGGCTAATTATTTTCCTTCACATTTATTGCAAAGACGCTGTTCAGTTGTGTGGAGTAACCTCCTAATTTCACAAAGTCATATTGTACGGTTGATATTCATGCTCCGGAGGGTCAATGGGATTGCCTTCTCCATCTTCGTAGTCGCACTGGTCGCTGGCAATGAACTCCTGCCGGGTACAGACAAACCGGCCTTTATCATCTTTCTCAAAAGTCTGAGCGACAAATCCAACTGTTATTTTCGTGAACTTATTCATGATTCGCTCTTTCATATTTTGCCAGTTCCTTTTTTAGCTCCGGGGCCATTTCGATAAGAGCAGTAGCCTCCCGGCTAAATACATCAGCGATAATATCACCGTTGCCATCTATGATGGTAGCCACTGCGAACCGGTTAGCTAACTCCGTCTCATCATTGTATGGCACAGCTCTCCAGTGCTGCTCTTCATCAAATCCACAGGCCTTCAGGAACTCTTGGCGGTCAAAGAAGGGATTTTGAGACCGGAAGTGATCGGCCAGCTTCTTGGCTACTCCCTTGACGGCATCGTACCAGCCTCTATCATAATCCTCGCCGGTAAAGCCGTCCCCGACCCGGCTCTCTATAATCTGTGCAATTTTTTCAAACATAATAGATCTCCTCGATTAAATTCTTACTTTGCCAAGAAATTTTTTCGCAAACTCTCTGTCGGTCTTGGCACATTCGACATAGGCCTCAACCTGATTGAGTCTGTCAGTGATATCATCTTCAGCCTGTTTCTTAATTACATCTTTGTACTTACTGTAAACCTGCCGCATTGCTGTATTGAGGTCCTCATAATCGGCGATTACCGTGTAATTACAGAAATAGTCAAAGAACTGCAATATGTCCTGACCTGCCTCAAAATATGTTGAGTAAAAGCCGTGGAGTGAAAAATGGGCAATGTACCCGGAATGCAGGTGCAGGTGTTCATACAACCGTTTTGTGAAGTGCTGTTTCTTTAGACCGTGCTTTAGGAATGTATTCCAGCTCTTTAAGACAAGCTCTTTCTCTTTTGCTGTCATAAACTCTACGTCTGTAAACATAATCATTCTCCTAAACAAAATGTGGTAATAGGTTCAGGTTCTATTCGAGGCATTCGGTGCAAGAACCATTACCACCTGGTTTGAGTTCGGCTAACTTCAGATCCAGGGCATCAAGGGCACCTTGGCAGTTGCAGCCAAGTCCAAAGACCACCGGCTCAGCCGATTGGAAGTCCAGCAGGCCTTTGTATGCCCACGCCTCGAATGATGCATCGGGATCGAGGGTCTGAGGGTTTTTGGTCAGGACAACAAAGGCGCATTGGTGCAGGAAATCGTTTACATGGGCCAAGTTTGCTGTTTTACTGTCGCCCCCCACATCCTCCGGCTTTGTGAATCTGACCTCCTGCGGGACGATCTCAACGCTCAGACGTTCCTCGTGTTCGGCAAGCCATAGATACGCAAGATTGACATCATCTAAACAATTGCAGTTCTCATGCTCCCGCAGGTATTCAACCAGCCCTTTTTCGGCTTCGGCTTTGCTGTTATACACACGGGCATGGGCTACTATGCCCGTGTCAGCTACAGCCAATATCCAAAGCGTCCCCTGCCGGGCGATCATTCTGCCGTGCTGTACACCCCAGGTATAAGCCTCTTCGCAAGTGGCACACAGCGCCCGGACCTGGTCAAACGGATTATCTACAGATACAGGTACTGCTCTAACGGACCGGTTTTCGCAAAATGGGTTTTGACAATATATTTCCATACGAATGCCCCTTTCGTTTCAAATGAAATTACTGTTTCAAGATAAACGTTAGATTTGACGGTAGGACAGATGAACTACTCGGTGGGTTTGGTAGGCTTGAATAATTCGGGCGCTATTTCCTCCAGGGTTTTCGGCTGCCAGTACAGGTCCCGCTCAATTGGCAACCCCATTGGGCCGCGAATACTTTCAAGCTCTGAGAGACTGAAATAACCGAACTCCTTGCAGTGGCCATCTACGAGGCCGAAGAATGTATCTTTGCCATCAAATTCTGTAGCCCAGAATGTGAACCCCGAATCTGGAGTAAAGAATTTGACATAGGCAATAGCCTTGCCGCCCTTACCATCTTGAGAGTAAAGTGGCGGCAGCTTCTTGCGAATTTCCTGTGTGAGCAGCTTCATACCGCGGATCTTGTTATTGGCCGCTCTCTTGTTGGCCTTCACCACTGTGTTGCCACCGACACAAATCGCATGCTCCTCTGGGATGTTCATCTCCTGTGCAAGGCCACCTAAGAATTCAGCCATATTGCGGTTCTGCTCCTTACGTGAGATGGGGTCGGATTCACATGCCGGTATCGGCATACTAAGCAATTCAATCTGGTCTTGCTCAAGCTCAAGTACTACACGGCCGTTTTCCTGCGAGTACCACTCGACATAGACTGAGCCAGAGATGTAATCAGCCGGTGGCAACCCTGCTGTAATGTCACCTACCTGGCCGGTCTGATGTGGGGCAAAGCCCTGCATATTACTTTCTGCATCCGGTTCGCTGTCAATAGCACCGCCTATTAAGCGGATCTTTGCTCCGCGGATATCTCTGTGGAAGTTGCCTTCCAGGTCAAACGTAACTTTTCCCTTCATCCCAGCAAACCTCATCCATCCTGTCACCTTGCCAGGTGTTGTATTATCAAGCATCCCCTCGATTAGAAGTGTTGTTGGTCTCCAAGCCATAACAGTACCTTCCTTTCTTTAAATGCGATGGCACGCCCCGTTTGGAGAGCGTGCCATCTGGTTAAATTGATTGATTTGAATTGAAGATTTTACGTCAATAAACTATTGGTTTGAAACTAAGCAACAGCAAGGTCACTACCTTAAGATTTGAACATCTTCTCCGTCCCATCCTTATACAGGATCGAAATAGTCCCGTCTTCTTCGATGGTTACTCTCTGCCAATCCTTGATAACACCGAAAAGACAATCCCGTATCTTGGACCGCAGATACTCACCGGGGCCAATGACGGCTGCCCAGAATTGCTCCAGGTCCTCTTCGAATTGATACAACTGCGTATCCCAGGTGTCTCCATCATCATTCCAGCCCCCGCAGTGATACCATATATCGCTGGAATTTAGCTGATTTCTGGCTTCAAGTGTGACATAGACATTCATACAAAACCAGCTTCTTTTATCTCTCTGTTGTTCAAGCACCGCCATAAAAACATTTGATTTGAGGACTTTGCCATCACTGGTATGCGCTGTTATTTGCAGCGAATCGACAGCAATAAGCCTTTCATTCCAGACACATTCGGAGCCGAGTTCTTTTCCCACGGCCACCTCGACCTTATCCACCGTAGGCAGGTCAGCCCAACTGTATCCATCATAGGAAGGCGAAATGCTCACCAGCACAAATGACTCTTTGAATTTACCTGTTGCTGCCAGCAGGTGGACATTCGCCTCATCGGTTTCGCAGCCATCCTGACAATCCTTGCTCAACCGGTAGCACTTCTTCAATGGAAAATCGTTGGGCATCGGAATCTCTATTGGCTCAGGTGTATCACCGGCGAGAAGGCCCACGTTAAATACAGGTTCGGCCTCCGGCAGGTTGATGCCGAGTTCTTCGGCACGCTTGTATTCCTTGAAGGGGAGCTTATGCGAGCCCCGTTTCAGAATGAAACGATAAACCTGAACTTCAATGGCTACTTTGAGGTTTTCGAAGGCCTCATTCTCAATAAGTCTGGTTCTTGCCGGCAGCATCATTCGAATCTCTGTCGGCCCTCCCGTCATATCCACTAAAAAAGCAAGTTCCGGCTCGGTCACGGGTGAATATCTAAAGGTTATCACCTGGCCGTGGAAGTTGACCAATACGTCATTGGAATAGTATCCTCTTCTGAACTCCATGTGCCATTTATTGAGGGACTTTTTTTGGCACACCTCAATATTACAACCGAGAGAAGGATACCAAACCGCTTTTTCGGAGTAGAAAGGCTCTTTCGCGCATTCCTGACCATCAACTATAACCGTCATGCCGGTAAAGACGGCATGCTTTTCAACTGTGGAGAATTCCCACGGCTCATCTTCAAAAACAAGTTTCGTGCCATTTGCAGAACTGCTGTCTTGTTGAATCATTACCGGTTCGCCGGTCCAGCCGTTCTTTGTAATGACAACCTTTTTCCCATTGGAGCAGATGGTTACTTCCCGTGGTGATAAGCAAAAAACGCCTACACCTGCCGGGTCCTCTGCCTTTTCCATTGCCTAGGAGTCTGTCGGAGAACTTCATTTCAAGGTGAGTGATCGTGCAATTCTCCA
>CAZFOQ010000160.1:0-8623 GCA_964520535.1 uncultured Pirellulales bacterium
ACTTCTTTGCCGCGGCTATTACAATCCGCCCGTCCCCACAGCCCAGGTCATAGACTAAATCATCCTTTTTGACCTGCACTAATTCCAGCATCTTGTCCACAACTTCCGGAGGTGTGGGAAGAAAGATAACATCAGGATCACGAAATTTCTTAACTTCCTGCTTTATCTCCTTCGCCTTAACATTATTAACAGGGGGCTCTTCGCTTTCTTTCTTGAGCGGAGTAGTCCAAAGATAAATCCTATGTTCACCATAGCCATCAGCGGAAGTAACCGTTACATTTTTATCCGGCTTAACTCCCTGCATATCGAAGTCGTGCGAGACAATACGTGAGCCGGGCTTGAGTTTCTCCAATTGCGGAATTAATTTCACATTCAGACTCGGCAGCAGGTAGAGAGTAATAACGTTTGCCTTGCTGAGATCGAGCTTAAAAATATCCTTCTGTTCGATTGTCACCAAGTGACCTACATTGTTTGCATCAACATTTTCCCGAGACTTTTTCACTCGATTTGGATCTATATCATAGCCCACAGCCTTACAGCCATACTTCTTTGCCGCGGCTATTACAATCCGCCCGTCCCCACAGCCCAGGTCATAGACTAAATCATCCTTTTTGACCTGCGCTAATTCCAGCATCTTGTCCACAACTTCCGGAGGCGTAGGGACATAGAGAATATCAGGTTTACGCAACTCCTTTAGTTGCTCCTGTTTTCCATTTGTGCCCACATACTCTACATCCACACGGTTGACAGGAGGCTCAAGCACTGTGCTGTTCAGATTCTCATCATTTATAAAATCAGGGGCAGTAGAATTGGTTTGCCCACCTGCACAAACAACCAAATAAACGCTCAAAATAAATGTGAAGCTAACTACCTTCTTCATGCTAATTTCCTTTCGAAATCTTCCTCAATCCACATTTTTTACATACTTGCAACGCAAAATGTTCCCTTTGGAACACCCGGCAGACAAGCTTAATTATTGTACTTTATGGATAATATCAAATCTACTCAGAAATTATAATCATCCTTAAAACTTCTTGCAATAACGGGCAGGTTGGAGTAAATTAACAGCTTAAAAGAAATAGTTTGGAGAGGTGGCCGAGTGGCTTAAGGCAACGGTTTGCTAAACCGTCGTGTGGGTATACACCCGCACCGCGGGTTCGAATCCCGCCCTCTCCGTTGAAGTTGCTAACTTGAGGTTGACGGGATGAGAACACGCGCGGTGCGAAGCACCGCTAACGCTGGTTTGACACCGGCCTTATCGGGGCCGCAAAGCGAATCCCGCCCTTTCCGTTGAAGTTGCTAACTTGAGGTTGACAAGATGAGAACACGCGCGGTGCGAAGCACCGCTAACGCGGGTTTGACACCGGCTTTGCCGGGGCCGCAAAGCGAATCCCGCCCTCTCCGTTGAAGTTGCTAACTTGAGGTTGACAAGATGAAAACACGCGCAGTGCTAAGCACCGCTAACGCGGGTTTGACACCGGCTTTGCCGGGGCCGCGAAGCGAATCCTGTCCTCTTTGTTCTTCTGTTGTCAAGGGGGGATATTCGCTACCTAATTGTTCATTGAATGAAGGCCTATGACTTCTATCAAAGCTACTACTTTCTGCGGTATCAATTCAATCCCTGAAAAGCTATAATCTGACCTCAAGCCCCTGTGGAGTCTCGCTTGTACAATCCCTCCACATTACAGGGGCTTTTTTACAATTGTGACCTGGTTCTTTATGGATGTAAAAAAATCGCATGAAGTAGAAATAGATGCTTTACAGACAAGAAAAAAAGACTCCGATGACTATTTTCAGTGACAAAAACTGTAAGGCTCCTGAGACCGCTACGGCAGTAACAAACTAAGAAACTGAACTTCTCAGTTTGTCGTCTTCTTCCAGCTTACTTTTTTTTGTGCGGGAAAACTCGTTTTTATAATCCCAAAATACGAAGTTCTCATAATAAAAACGACTAACGTACCCAGAATGCCTCTTTTAAGAACCAAATTCTTTATTGTCAATTAAAGCGGAAAGTCTGTCTAAATCAGAGGAATTAAATTGACAAGATGATGTGTATCTGTTACAATATATCTATTGGATTGGTAAGCACTTAATGATCTTTATTGACTCTTGTTGATAGACATTATTTTGTGATATAATTCGTATATTCTAATGGGGGGTGTGATGAAAAAACTTATATTGGCTTGCGCCTTTGTATTCCTATCTCTCACTGTTACACCGGTGGCCCAATCAGCTATTACTATCACTGATCTGGCAGGTGACAAGGATGGATTCGGTGTAGGATGCCCGATCGCAAGTGGACTACATTATCTCGACTACGGAGAATATTGGGAAGATCACCGAGACGCTGGCGATCCGGCTTTTACAGACATCTGGTATGAAGGTGACAAGTCCTGGACACACAACTACGACCTGGCAGACCTGACACCTGTCTCGGCAACATTAGAGATTTTCATTGCCGGCGTCGCTGATTATGCCAATTGGAGTGCTAATGTCCGTGTGGACGGGATTAATGTGGGGACCATTCCGGGCGTCGATGGCTGGCATGACGTAACGCGTCTCTTGAGCTTTAATGTCCCGGTGGGCCTTATTACAGGTTGGGAGAACGTGATCATCGACGTCTCCAACGAAGGTGATGCTTATATCGTCGATTACTCCGAGTTGTCTATCACCGCTGTTCCGGCTCCTGGCGCCATTCTTTTAGGCAGTATCGGCATAGGTTTTGTAAGTTGGCTGCGCAGGCGCAGAACCATGTAAGAGTGTATCCAAGAATACGTATATAAAAAGGGCTGTGAGCATCCACTTGCAGCCCTTTTTTATTTTCAGGAAAAACTCTGTTTATCATTAGTTAAAACCTTTTTTCGCCTAATAACACGACTTACCCTTTTTTATAGTGCAAAAAAACTCCTGTCATAGTGCACTTAGAGTTATTAAAAACTCGTTTTTGCCAAAAACCACGATTTCCAACAAGACTGTATTAATGGGAGAACTTCGTCCGATAGACGGCAAAGATTCTAAAAGGTGTCAAAGTACAGCCTATAAAAAAGAAGCGTAAGCCCCTGCAAACAACTCGATGTACATATAAAGGAAGATTTTGCCGGTTCCGGCATTATCCGGCGGTTTTATCACCTTTCTTAGCACGATATATTAATTATATTTTAAGTGTGACTCTATAGACAGAAAAGAGATGCCTCCAGGAGCAGGGGCTCAGAGTGCTTCTCAAACGCAGCACTACGAATATCGTGCTGCTACAGATGGACACTAATTACGCATTCGGTTAACCGAATGTCTAATCACACGCGGCGATAGGATTGGCAGAAACGACAGGAGCTAAATACAGCGAAATGGAAAGACGTATAAGATCAAACAAGCAGACTTACCGTGCATCGGGTAAATGTGCCTGGATATTTGGCCTGTTCACAATGACGAAATGTACGTTTTTGCTATTGCTTGCGACAGCAATACTCGCCGTACCTGTCTGGCAAGGTTGGCAGTCATATGTACTGATAAGAACTACTGAAACTCAACTCAAGCAGATGATCTCTCTGGAGGGATCTTTTATGCACCGTGACGAGGTGCTCACCATGTCATTGAAAATGGCCGCCGCAACCAGCGATCTGAAGTGGGCAAGTCGCTACGAAGAATTCGATAAACGAGAAAAGCCTACAATCGAGGAGAGTTGGGATATTTTTGAAAATAATACTGCAGGCGCAGATGCGGTCTTAACGGCCTTTGCCGAAGACAAGCTTGCTGCAATGGAAAACAATGCTCTCGAATTGATACGTCAGGGCAATCATAACGACGCTGCCATTATACTCCAGAGCCCGGAATATGAGGACCAAAAGGATTCATACAACAGTGGAATGAAAGCGTTCTTAACCAATGCATGCAGAATCCTGGAAGACCGGTGTGACAGGCACTGGAAGAATGTTCAAAAAGCTCTTATAGCGATTGGCATAATTCTGCCGGCTATTGTATTTGCCTGGTTAATTGCACAGAAAGTGGGAAAGCATCTTTATGAACATGTGGAGACAAAACAGAAGATTAGTGCTTTTGGTCGAGAATGGCAAGAGACATTCAATGCTATTACCGATGGTGTTTGCATCATTGATAAAGATGGCGGCACAGTACTTCAATGTAATAGAGCGATGACACAGTTCCTGAAGAAACCATATAACGAGATAATTGGTCGAAGCTGCTGTGAACTCCTCCACGGCTCATCGGAACCGGTAAAAAAATGTCCTCTTGCTCGTATGCTTCATACTCGCCGCAGCGAGGCGACAGATTTTCAAGTAGGTGACAAATGGCTCAATATAAAAGTTGATCCTTTGATTGATAATGACGGCAATCTTGTCGGAGCTGTTCATATTCTATCAGATACAACTCAGCACAGAAAAGCCAACAGGGCATTGAGAGACAGTGAAAACAAGTTCAGGCTTGCATTTGCCAATGCGCAGGATGCTATGGTGTGGATAGATGGCGAAAGTGGTGTTATTACAAACTGCAACAAGGCATCTGAAGAACTCTTTGGAAAAAGAAAAAAAGAGATTGTAGGGCAGCATCATACCACACTCTACCCGGAGGACAAAAAAGATGCTTATCATAATTTGTTTTTTGAATCTGATAAGAACCTGAACAGCAGTACTGAAGCAGAAATCCTGACGAAAGGAGGAGAAATCAGGACGGTGACTATCGCTACTTCAACGATGTTGGTGGAGGGCAATGAGATTGTACAAGGAATAATCCGAGACATAACCGACAGCAAGAGAGCGATTGAAGAAGTCAAGAATCTGGCCAAGTTTCCAAGCGAAGATCCCAATCCTGTTTTGAGAATATCAAAAGATTGTAGAATTCTCTACGCCAATGATGCCAGCTCGCCGGCGCTTAGGACATGGCGAATAGAGGAAGGTCAGGATTTGCCCGAGCCCTGGTACACCAGGATAAAAGAAGTTTACGGTTCGGGTAACGGCGCGACGTTTGAGTTGAACTGCGATGACGGCCACAATTTCTTCGTAACTTTGCAACCCATAGTCGGATCAGGCTATGTGAATGCCTATGGCCTTGATATTACCAATCGCAAAAAGGCTGAGAAGGAAAAGATGGAGCTGGAACTTCAACTCAGTCAGAAACAGAAAATGGAAGCTATCGGAACACTGGCAGGAGGCATTGCCCACGATTTCAACAATATTTTAGCCGCGGTGCAGGGCTACGTAGAATTATCACTTGATGACCTTCCTGAGGATAGTCCCGTGCGGGATAACCTGGAGCAAATACTATCCTGCAGTAACCGGGCAACAAAACTGGTCAAGCAGATCTTAACCTTTAGCCGGAAGAACGAACAGGAACAGAAAAAGGAGCCGGTACATATTAGCCCCATTATCAAAGAAGTCCTTGGAATGCTTCGATCATCGTTGCCTACTACAATTAAGATTTGCCGAAAGATCCGCGCAGATTCCAGTAAAGTTTTAGCCGATCCAACTCAAATTCATCAGGTATTGGTGAATCTCTGCACTAATGCTTCACATGCAATGGGCCAAACAGGAGGCACGTTGGAAGTCAGCCTTACGGATGTCACTCTTGAGTCGGAGACCAGAATCGGGGATGAGCATCTGGAGCAAGGTTCTTATGTAAAGCTTAGCGTCAGTGACACCGGATGCGGAATGGACAAAGAAGTTGTAGAACGTATCTTTGAACCCTTCTTCACTACCAAAAAGGTGAACGAGGGGACCGGACTCGGGCTTCCTGTCGTCCATGGAATTGTCAAAAGTCATGATGGGGCAATCACTGTCAGCAGCACGCCGGGCGAAGGCACGACCTTTGACATATTCCTGCCCAGGATTGAAAGTGATGAAGTTCAGGAACATCAACCGCCGGAACCGACCGGCAGAAAAAAAGAGGTGGTCCTATTGGTAGATGATGAAGAAATGATGGTTGATGTGACGGGGCAAACCCTGGAGCGGCTTGGATTTGCCGTCGTTGCAAAGACCAGCAGTATTGATGCGCTGGAAGCATTTCAGGAAAAACCCGATGAATTCGACCTTGTCATCACCGACCAAGTCATGCCAAACATGACGGGTACACAATTGGCTGAAAAGCTCATTGCCATCAGGCCTGATATTCCTGTGATTCTCTGTTCCGGATTTCCCGAAAACATCCGCACCGAAGAACTCGAGAGCATAGGAATAAAAAAGTTTATTGCCAAACCCATCAGCCGTCAGGAGATAGCCACGATTGTTCGGACAGTATTGGAAAAGAAAGAGATGGTAGTGTGACACTACTCTTCGTAAATACTTCTGAATGTCCCAAGATTCCTGAAAATCTAATACCTGAGCATATCCGAGTCATCCGTATAGCCACTCTAATGCCCTTTACATAGCTGTCTCAGTTAGGCATCAAAAATGGTATATTTGGAAATGTTCTGAGTCCTACTTTTAACAACAGCCGGCAAATCCTACCTACTCACAGCTTATAGTACCTTATTCATTGCTTACTCCAGCCCATATAATTTTACAAAGTAGCTCTCAAAAATGTTCTGCACTCGTAGATTTGATGTTATTGGGCTGGGGCCATACACCTTTGAGTTTGGCCATTTTGTCTGGATAAACCGGCCTTGACCTGGTTGTCTTTCAACTGAAATTGCAGAAAAAACGTTACATTTAACATCAACTTTGGTACATTGTTATAGTTTATCGCTTTTTAGTTTCTCAAGGAAGGAGTCTATAACGTGTATTAATTGAAAAAACTATTATCATTTGAGACGAGGGTGACGATATGAGAGTGTTTAAATTTGTATGGAAATGTTGGTGTGGACTATGGCGGTTAGGTTGGATTTCGACTGAGATTGATTCACATAAGTGGGAAAGCAAAATGGAGACTTTTAGACCTGTATCGAGGAGGCGTTATTGAATTCTTGAGCTAAAAGCAGTATGTCCCGAATAGTTTGAACCAACAGCACTCCACTTGCCCAGCTTGGGCACTGTGACGGCAAGAAAAAAACGTTGACATCTTCTTAATTACTAAAGAAATTCCCGAGATTTGCCGTTACCAAATCCCCCCTCTATACAGTGTAAGAAAATTAATTCGGCCTTTGATGAACTTAGTGCCTAATAACGATCCCCTTGTGCTTGTGGAACAACTCCAGATTGATCCGGCGATAATGCAGGTGGGACCGAATGAGCTTCATGGGTGGACTGGATTCGCTCCACCCGTTGACCTGGTTCCGGGTGTGGCGATCCTGATGGTTCTTCTTCTTTGGTCCAAATTTCCATTTTATTCCAGCACCTGGTGCTTTTCTATTGGGAAGTATTGGCATGGATATTGTTAGCTGGCTGCGGAGATGCAGAACATTATAGTACGTATTTGATTCAGACGGGCTGTGAGCGACCACTTGCAGCCCTTTTTTATAGTTGCAGGACATTCCTTTTGTATTGGATCAACATCGCGCACATGTGTATGTGCGTAAAGATATCGGAGAATTTATTATCGGCTGATTCGTACACTTATTGATTATAGTTCGTTATAAATGGCGAGGAATTTGTCATAGGCGACGCCGTTTCCTTTGGGTTCCGACAGTTCCGGCAGAACCTTAACCTCATCGAGACTTGAGGTTAGATTGTCTATTGCAACGGCAAAAGCAGCTTCCAAATTCTCAAGAAAACTCTGGAAGGGAGACTGCGGTTCTTCTATTGGTTCCACAGTGCCGCCGTTCTCTTGACCATCAGGATTGGTAGAATCAAGTTCGGTGGTCGTATTAGTCGGGGTGCCATTTTCTCCCGACATTTCAAGTGGCGAATCAGATGGTATCACCAGTAATTCCACAAAGGATTTAAAGGCGCTGTCCAAATTACCAAGCAACGTGTCTTTAGAGGGGGTTTGGGAGTTCAGGAACTCATCTTTTGCCAGGTTGACGGCCTGGCTGAACTGGGTGAAGGCATCCTGGAGTTCGTTGACATCAGGAGAGTCCTGTTCGGCACTTTCTTCGGCTGATTGTGCCGGTGCTTCATCGGCTCCGAGAAATGTCTCAACGACCGAACCGACGGATTCCAACAGGCCATCGATCTTTTTAATAGCCACTACCTGAAGTTGCTGTTGCTCCATTGCAAGGAGTTTTTCAGAATGGATAATACGAAGACGTACATCCGCTACGCCCTTAAAATGCCCTTCCTGCAATAGCCCGATAACTCCTTTGGTATCCTGTGCGTCGCCATTGCTATTTACATCCGGCTGTGATTCCGCTTTTGCAGGGGGAGGGGTATCATCGGTGTTTTTAGGTTTTGGCTCTTTTCCAATGCCGGTTTTGAACTGATGACCATAAGGCACCTGAAGACCAACTCTATCGACTTCCATATGTTGACTCCTAAAAGACCACTGTATAGTACAATTCCATATTTCATTATCGACAGGGCATGGAAAAACATAAGCAAAAAAGTGACTTCAGGCGTAAAGAGGGGCGGTAACTGTAATTCCTACGGATTCCACACATTCCCTATCCACTACTGGTTGGGGAGAGAAGTCAGTATCTTTTGCCCTCGCTGGATAAGTTGAGTTCCAAAAATGTATCGCATGACTATGGCATGACCCCCAAAAACTGTACCATTATTAATTAGAGAGTATCCGATAATTT
>CAZFOQ010000161.1:0-8588 GCA_964520535.1 uncultured Pirellulales bacterium
TAAAGTGAAGAATCTCTTTTTCTATGCCCAGATCCTTCGGCAGTGCCTCAGGATGGCACATACGTGCCACTTCAGGCACTTTACATTTTAGGCATTTTCAACTTTTTAAGGATATCTTTATACCACACTAATAAAAGATCCGCAACCCCCATGAAAATATTAGCGAATTAGAGAATTTCACTTAGGGCCTTAATTGTCCCGAATACGAGAGAATGTTTTGTTTACATAGCTGTCTTTTTTTTGGTATAATTGGCTTATGGACAAGCTCGATTTTCCAATACTACAAAGAACTGCCTTTATAGTAGCACTAGTTTTTGACCAATCAGATGAGAAATTATATTGGCTCTCAAAAACTCCTTATGAACGTTTGGAAGCTGTCGAATTGATGCGTCGAATTATTTACGGCTATGACCCATCTACCACCAGACTTCAATGAGTTTTTGAAGTTATTCAAATTACACCAGAGAACCGACAAGAAAAGTTTATAGCAGATATTATTTTTATGGGTAAATATCCTTAATAAAATCCTAATAAAATCTAATAAATAGAAACTAATTAAATATGCAAGGGTGAAAAACATGACTGAAAGACATGAAATAAATCGCGATAAGCTTGAACAGGTCGTAGAACAGATGGTTGGAGGGAATAGAGGCCTTCTCGCAATGGATGAAAGTCCTGGAACTATGGATAGGAAATTAGACAAAGCTAATGTATCACCAGGACAAAAGAATAGATATGCATGGCGCGAGGTCATTCTAACAACCCCTGATCTAAGTGGAATAGGCGGAACAATTCTTAATCCAGAAACAACAGAACAAACTATTGAAGGTAAAAACGTCGTTGATTATCTTGCGTCGAGGAATATTGTCCCCGGAGTAAAAGTCGATTTAGGATTGGAAAAATCATTTGAACCCTTAGCTGAGAATCTAACCAAAGGTATTGATACGCTTTATCCAAGATTATTAGAATTTAGTGAGAGAGGACTTGAATTTGCGAAATGGAGGGCATTGTTTGACATATCAGATGAAAAACCAAGTGATCTAGCAATTCTTGCCAACGCAAACAGGCTGGGAGAGTATGCAATTATGTGTCAGCAATTGGATGTGTCGATGGTTCCCATTGTTGAACCCGAAATTCACATCGCAGGCGATCATAGCATTGAAAAAGCAGAGGAAGTCGGAGAAAAGGTCTTATCAAAAATCTTCGATAGCTTGAACGCTTATGGCGTTTATCTTCCCGGCATGGTGTTAAAACCAAGTATGGTGACACCTGGAAACCAATATGAAAAAAAATCGTCACCGGAGCAGATAGGGCAGATAACACGCAGCGTTCTCGAAAACTCAATACCGAAAAACGTTAAAATAGCTGTTTTATCTGGTGGATTAACGGATGATGAATCGGTCAATTATTTAAACGCGGTGAATAACATATCCGGAAATAGAATAACGTTTTCTTTTAATCGTGCAATAACTCAAGCTGCTCTCGAAGCCTGGGCAGGAGAATCAAAAAACATCGAACATGCTCAAAAACTGATAACTGAAAGAGCAAAGGCCTCAAGCCTAGCATCTGAGGGTAAGTTACCAGATCAATTTGAATACGATAGTAGATAAATCACTACCAACCTGTCATTGGGGTGACTTCAGACCGACCCATTCCTGAAGCGTTGCATCGAACGTATGCTGAAGGTGGCTATTGAAGTTGTCACCAACATTGCCACACGCCTTCGCCTATAACATAAGCAACTTACAATCATAAGCCAATGTCCGTCCAACGCCCATCAAAAAACATCATTTTCTATTCGGGTGGTAAGACAGCTTTCTCGCCATCCCCGTTTCCATCCCAGTTGCGACAATGTTGTATAGCTAGGTGTAAATCAGTCTTGGAGAAGCTGCGAAGATAGGTTGATTGCCCAATAGCGGCTGGAACCGGAAAATCAAAACCATTTGTATTCATTGACTCAAAAACACTGGACCATATTGTGTCCGTTTTTACTACATCTGCCCGGTCAATTAATTCCAGATTATCATAACATTGTAGGATTCGAGTTCGATCCGTTTCATTCAATACACCGCAAATTTTTGCAAGATTAACGGCCACTCGCATTTCAAGCGTAACTGCTTGACCGTGGGACAAACTATACTTGCTCTGGCTTTCAAGTAGACGACTGAATACATGTCCGAAACTACGAATTGAATGTTGATGCCCTCGAGATCGCGGATCTGATCTAAGTTTGAGAAACAATTTTACAGCTTGCCATAATAAATGCACAGCTTCCGGTGTTTGGAATCGACTGGTAACAGCCGCATTTGCTTTATTATTTAAGTCTTCAAACAAAGCACGATCTGCCATGGTTGCGACTTTAATCATCTCAGCTATCCCATCCATTAGACTAGATCTTTCTGTCGTTTTAAAAAATGCTGGGTCAATAAGAACAGCATAAGGTGGATAATAAACTCCAAGTGCATTCTTCAAATCATCAAGATTTACCGCCGTTTTTGGACTGATCGCAGCATCTACTGCTGCTAAAAGTGTCGTAGGAACTGATATGAATGGGGCTCCGCGTCGCCACAATGCCGCAAGGAGACCACCAACATCTGAAAGTACACCGCCTCCGAACAGCACAATTACCTCACCTTCGAGAGGCGAGTGATTAGCAAAGCATCGGGCAAGCTCTCCAAGACTTTCAAAACTTTTGTTATACTCGCTGTAGGGACGTTTCTTTAAAAATGTCCAAGTATGAGAAACGGCATGATGACATAAATACGACTCAATCTTAAATTTATAATGTTTCAACACAGAGGGCGTTAAAAGCAGGTGAATTCTTTTCCGGCCATGTTTGCTTGCTTCTCTGAGGTAATGACAAAATGTTAAATTGTTTATATCCAGTAGATGAGGCGATAATGTCACATAGTATGCCTGATTAACCTTTTCCTCGAAAACACGAATACATGAATTATTGAAAGAGTCAATCATTTCATTATACTCAGGCATCTTTCCACTCTGTTCGATCATATTCATCAACTCCTTTCCCTAATGAGGACATATGTTACGAAGCTTTTAAGTTATAGCCTCAATAGTTTTATTAACTGGTCTTGCTTGAAGAACCGGAATACCTGCCTTCCAAAGCGCCCTGTAGCATTGTTTGAAATCCTCCATAGGATCAAGATCATACATCTTTGCCATCTTTCCTATTGAACTTTTTTCACATGCGTCTCTATTAGATATTCTCCAATCGGTTATGATAAAATCGACATAGTTGGGGCTGACTGGAGCAAATGTAAATGCTGAAGAACGTTCCTTCAGACATTTAGATGTATCCATAAGAACAATACGCAAGTTGCTGCGATGAAGAAGTTCGCTTTTTGTTTGAGCCTCTTCCACAGTATCGCATTGGAATCCTACAAGCTCTAATTCACCCGTACCCGTATCAACACCTGAAAGGGATGTCGTTCCTATGATTGCAACATCGAAATCTGGATTCCATTTTTCAAGTGCCTGCTTTGTTAACTCACCGCTTAATGCTATCGTGTCTTTCCGTAGTTGTCCTCCAATTAAAGTAATGTCTATATGGGCAAGCGTAGCAAGCATTACTTCTATATCTGGAGGAGGTGGGTCGAACTTCCGTGGAACGAACACATTTGCGATATCTATGCAATTTGTCCAGATATTGAGTTTAGAGAGATGCCAAGCAGTTTCAGGGAGCCTAGCAAGACTCAAGAGAGCCCTTGCGAAGGCAAGGTTCGTCGAACCTGCGTCACACGCAATATGTCGTGAACTCTTGCGGAAATAACTGAATAGCTTGCTAACGATTTCTCTCTTTCGAGGTAAAGTCATCTTGCAATCTCGCCGTAACTCTGTACCATCGTTGTCAAGCCACGCCAAAATGAGTTTCTGGACATCGAATATACTATTTTGCGCTTTATACCTTTTACTATCATAAAGGACCTGATCAGGCATCAACAGGTAGCCCTCTTTATCGCCATAACTATCTTGATCTGGTGAGTTCAGTAACACATCGGTTGTTTCTTTCAACAATTCATTTGAACTACGGGAAAGGCGTGGCCCGAGCACAATAGCAGCGGCAGCCAAACCTATAGCGTCTTTTTCTTTTATATCTTCACGCAATCTACGTTCGAAAGTTGATGGCCTGTCCAAATCGAGGTTAATAAATCTGGCTTCATTTTTCGGTCGGATTATTGCGAGGCCAATTTGCTTAAAATGTTCTGCATCGTCTTTTAGGCTTTGAGGTAAGGCTTTCCAAGGTGGAGAATTCGTTTTTCCTGCCTCTTCTATTTCAGCATCCGTAACAAATGGCTTTTTGCGAAGCGTATCTATAATAAACTTACGGCGAGCTGCAGCGCTAGAACGGGATCTACCCTGAATTCTTGACATTTAAATTTCTCCTTTTTTATTAAAAATTTCAAATATGACTTGCGCGTACTATTACAGCAAGGTCTACAACCTTCCCCAGTACTTGTTGCGCATACTCAATACCACTGCTTGAACCATTCATTTTAGCTAAATTAACTCTCACAACAGGCCTGTTCAGTCTGCGTGCAGGCGCATCATCCCGAACTAAAAAGATGTCAACCTGGTTGAAGTAGCGAAATATCCATCTGAAGCACCGAATGCGCCATTTGAATTTTATTGTTAATCCTCTCTCAACTCCCACTCGTTTTTGGGCTTCCTGCCAGAGGGGCTTATATTTTACTGGAATACAAAGTGGCACAACTGAAACTACCATCTTTAAGAATCCCAAAAAATTATAAATTAAACGAAAAGAGCATACAGGATTAATGGAGCCATGTCAAGCGATAAATCAAGAATACTTTATCGCTTTAATAAAATTTTTGTTAACTTCTTATGTATTTATTATTCAAGTACTTACAACATATCTTCTTTTTATTTTATGTTTTTTCTGGATTTTTTGACATTATTTTCTGTTGTATTTCAAGAATTAATTGACATTTCCTCGTCTTTTTTGTTCTTTCCTCGTTAAACATGGCGCTATATGTCAGAATAACTTGATATTCCCCCATTTTTTTATACGCTCGTGTTTTTTAGTCTAAGACAATAGTATTTTTTATTTTTCCTTTATATCCATAACAGTAATCCTTGATTTTTAGCGAAAATTTTAGGACTATAATTGGGTCTGGGAAGGAGCTGGAAGAATTAATGTATGATAAATGATTATTGATTTCTCTCCGTGCACTCTGAGAACCTTGTGGCTGGGCCATATTTATAATGATAAGTAATGGTCATTTTTTGCCGAAAATCGCGGTTTTTAATTGTATTAAGGCGGTTTTTGGGTACAATTATGTAAGACGTTTGGTATGTCGTATGTAGTATGCATGTCCTCAGTGAAATCGAAGGATCGTATATCGAATTATGTAGTATTTCATAAACATTATTTAGCCCCCGGACTTATCCGGGGGGTGGCCGTAGCGGCCACGGCTAAACAATTTGATATTGACCATCCCCATCCCTTCGGGATTAGGCTGCCACCCTTTTTGGGGTAAAAAAAATGCAAAACAAAGCCAATCCTTCGACTACGCTCAGGACAAGTTTTTAAACGTAAGCTCTTTGAGATAAAAAGATTATGACAAAAAGGCAGGTTTTCGCCGGCATAAAAACAAAGCCAATCAAAGCCAATTTTAAGCCAAATAAAGCCAAAACAAAGCCAATTCAAAGCCAAAACAAAGCCAATTTCTGGTTAGCCCCCAGACCAGTTCTGGGGGTCAAAGAATGTAAAAAAAACATGGCACAGGGCCGGGAGCGAAGTGGAATGGAAAAAATTATTGAATCCAGACTGATATGACGCTGGTTGAATTAAAAAGCATGTGGATGAAAATGGGTCGCAATAATGAGCCGCTCTTTTCGTATGAATAGCCCAGCCCCACTCCCAGCACGTAAATTGCAGGCCAATGCGAGAAATTTACATGCATCATTGCGAACAACGCCGAACTGATTGCTATTGCCAGCCACGCTGCGTATTTCATGTTCAGAACCGAGCGTATCATATTTTGGAAAAGGCCACGAAACAACAGCTCTTCAAGCAAAGGTGCTACAATGACGGCAACAAAAGTAACCAAAATTCGAGGCGGCAACTGTGGATATTCGCTTAACGTTTCGAGTCCCTCATGCTGTTGCATCTGGAACTGCGGGCCATAAAAGAACTGGCCTATGTACATTGTTACCGTAAAGGCAACCATTATAAGCGGCCAAATCGTAAGCAGATTGATAAAAGCGGCAGGAAAGTCTTTATGAATGGTTCTGAGATTTAATCCGAATCCCTTTAATCGCCGGGCAAAAAACGGCCTGACTGAAATGATAATTAAAACGACCGTAATTAATCCAGATATACTGACAACAAGATTATCCAGAATGACACCCTGCGAATTCTGGAAATCGCCAACCAACCATTTGGTAAACGAATTTCCCAGTCCAATGAAACTATACGAGACAAACCATAGAATGAAAGGCAAAACAAGAGGCATATTATTTCGCCTGGGTACTGAATTATCTAAAGCCCTTGTGCCCAGAGACGTTCTAAGCAGCCAACAGGCCAATAGAAAAAAACCTGCCAGACAAATATAAAAGTCTGCTGAAGCTATAGAACTTATGTACTCTTTGATAATTTCAAGAACATTCATAGATATATCTTTTCATAAACTTGAAAATGAATCCTGTTTGTATTACATTAGCTGCATCTTTTCAAGGGAAATAGAATATGGATATATTTCGCATCGAAGGACCGGTTAAACTGGCTGGCAGCGTTAGGATAAACGGATCAAAAAATGCCGCCCTGCCGATTATTGCTGCAACGATTTTAGCACCGGGCAAATCAACTCTCAAAGCAGTACCCCATCTTTCCGACATCTCCGTGTGCGGCGAGCTGCTCAGCCAATTAGGCTGTAAGCTTACCCGGAGCCGGGACGATGATTTGTGCATAGACTCGACTGTAATTGATAATCCGGTGGGTGAGTATGAAATTGTCCGCAGGATGCGAGCCGGCATTTGCATACTCGGGCCATTGCTTGCACGCTGCGGCAGAGCGGAAGTGTCAATGCCCGGCGGATGCGCAATTGGTGACAGACCTGTAAATCTCCACCTTAAAGGCCTGCAGGCCCTTGGTGCAAAAATCCATCTTAAAAACGGTTATATTATCGCCGAGACACCGGACGGCTTGAAAGGCAGGGATATTTTTATGGGAGGGCCTTTCGGCTCAACCGTACTCGGCACGGCAAATGTGTTAATGGCGGCAATGCTTGCAAAAGGTCGGACCGTTATTGAATCGGCCGCCTGCGAGCCGGAAATCGCAGATTTGGCCAACTGTCTGAATAAAATGGGGGCAAAAATAACAGGCATTGGCTCACCCCGACTGATTATCGAAGGAGTCGCAAAATTGCATCCCGTCGAGTATGAGGTCATTCCGGACAGGATTGAAGCAGGCACATTCATGGTTGCTGCTGCGATTACCGCAAGCCAGTTGAGACTGGAAAACTGCCGGCTTACTGATATGATGGCCGTTGTTGATAAGCTCCGGAATATCGGCGTAACAATTGATGCCCAGGATGGCGGCTGCGTCGTTGCCCGCCGAGGCACAATTAAACCGGCTGACATTACAACCCAGCCCTATCCAGGTTTCCCTACCGATTTGCAGGCGCAGTTCATGGCCCTGCTTTCTCTTGCCGAGGGCAATAGTGTCGTAATCGAGAAGATATTTCCCGACAGGTTTATGCATGTCGCAGAATTGAATCGGATGGCGGCAAATTTGCGCAAAGAAGGACAGGCGGTTATCGTGGCCGGCGTTAAGAAACTGATAGCCGCTCCGGTAATGGCATCGGACCTGCGGGCATCGGCGGCAATGGTTCTGGCTGGTTTAGCTGCCGAAGGTACGACAATTGTTAACAGGGTTTATCATATCGACCGAGGGTACGAAAGAATCGAAGAAAGACTAAATCCTCTCGGAGCAAAAATTATCCGGGAGAATATTTAAATCGAATACAGTCCTACACGGATACAAGCTTCTGAGTTATTCACCCAATTATTGTAGGACGCTGCCGTTCACCTACTTTCTTGTAATGCTCAAGGGCACTTTCACGATTGTCGAAGTCTTTTTCAGTGAACAGAATATTGGTTTGGCCGATGAGTATTTTGTCACCTTCCTTCAAAACTGTCGGATCAGTCATTCTACGATTGTTGATAAACACTCCATGCTTGCTGTTCATATCTTCAGCACGGTGCTCATTTGTGTCCGATAAATATCGTATTCGCAGATGCTTGCGTGAAACCATATCATCGAGTATCTGCATTGGAAGCGATTCTGCTCTTCCAATGATATTTGTACGCCTGCCAAGTGGCAGATACTGACCTTTCTGGTCTCCGGATGTTATTATTATAGACGCCATTGAAATTCCTTATGACAAATACCTGCGGATGCACATACATTAGTCAATCAACAATCGCATTTATATGAATCTACTCTATTTCAATATAGTATCCGGAATGAACAGTACAGTCAATTTTTTTAAATTTATCAATTTTTGCCATTTTACAAACGTCTTTCTTAATATACTGCCATAAAA
>CAZFOQ010000162.1:0-8528 GCA_964520535.1 uncultured Pirellulales bacterium
ACAGCGGCTTTGGTTATGGCGTTGAAAATCACGCGGTATGTTTTTTCCTGCGGCACATCGAGAACTTCCGCCAGGTGCCAGGCAATTGCTTCGCCTTCACGGTCGAGGTCTGTGGCGAGGAAGAGTTTATCACATTTTTTTGCCGCTGCCTTTAAGCTTGTTACGATGCGTTTTCTGTTGGGCGTTACCTCATAGGTCGGCTCGAAATTGTTTTCTATATCAACGTTGAGGCCCTTCGAAGGCAAATCGCGGACGTGGCCTATCGAAGCCTTTACTTCAAAGTCTGGGCCGAGATATTTGTTTATCGTCTTGGCCTTGGCAGACGATTCGACAATCACCAAAGATTTTTTAGAATTTGATTTTGCCATTTTAGTTTTTACCGCAGTCCCTGGGACTCCTTACGCAGGGACCGCAGAAAAATCCAAATATCAAAACTCGTTTCTCTAACGAGTATCGAGCGCCAAGCTCACGACTACCTAATCGGCACTTTTCACGATAAAATTTAGAAATGCACAAATATAAGTAGTCTAAAGAAATGTCAAGGAAAAACAATTTTGCGCAAATCCCGTTTTTTCTTGAATTAGAATGGTTTTTCACCTATAATTATGGTTTGATTTCTTAACAATCAATTTTATATGCAATTCAAAAAAGGAGGCGGATTATGTTTAGAAAAGTGAGTCAATTCAAGTTTGGAGATAGGGCAATAAAAAAAATAAAATTCACTCTTTTACTTCTGACGATTATCCTGGCAGGTGCGAATCAGGCCGATTCGGCGGATTTTGGCAGCAATACCGACATTATTACGAACCCCTGGCTGGGACTGACTAATGTTGGCGACGGCTATACCCTTGCAGGATACGGGGACTTTGAAGGGGCTATTAGAACCTTTTCATTGATTGGCAACGAAAGGGTTTTGGGAGTCAAATGCCTGATTCTTCGAATATACGGTCATGGGAACAATCCTGTAACAGAATATTATGACGTTAGAATTGCGCAAGATACAACGGCCAATATTCGGTTCCTCAAGGCCACCGGTGTCGATGGAGATGGCAACAATGTCGACTTTGATGTTAATTCTCCCGATGAGGCGCTGATTTATCTACCCGCCACACCAATAGTGGGGCAGCGATTTGACCACTTGCCTGGTGCATACTCCGAGATTATAGCCGTCAACCAGACAGTACCGAAGATGTCAACCGGCGCGGGGCCCTACTATGATTGTATGTTAAGGCGTTGGGGAGGCGAAACGGGCGACACCGACGACAAGTGGAATTGTCGGTATGTTGGCGTGGTCAAAGAGGACTGGGCTGATGAGGTCGGTGAAGTACGTGGGTGGTGGCGAGTCCCTGACCAGATTCCCGACATGAACCTAAACGGCGAATACTGGTTTGGTTCTTTAAGTGCGGATGCAAATAGCTGGGTGCCGTGGGGTAAAATTGGCACAGTTATTATAAACGGTAACAACTGGTATCAGGAGTGGGAGGATTACGACGGCCATCACAGTTTTTCCGGCACTTTCACAACCAGCGTTCAGTCTGACGGCTCAATCAATATCAACCACGCGTGGGGCTCTTACAATGTCGCCTGGAACGGCAGCATAATGATAAACGCCGATACTGCACCTGATGCAGAAAACCGCCTCGGCTTCGACATAATAGCACGAAAGGCAACCAATATCGATGTCAATGATGTGATTGGCAATTATAGCTTTTTCGCCCACTGGTCGGACTGGTATGAACGGGATGCGAGCGTAGGATGGGGAACTGTAGAGTTCCTTGCTGATGGTAATGGCGTCGCGACATGGGTGTATCAAGATGGTCGTGAGGAGATCAAAACGGGCGACTGGACACTTGATGATGTAAATGGAATCATGCATATAATGGACTTCCGTGATTTTTTCTTGTGTGAAGAAGGAATTATTTTTTCGTTCACGAGCGAGCCGGGAATTAAGGGCGATTTCGGCTACCACTTCTTTGTCAAAGAAAGTAACGAGCCGATAACACCCGATGACATAGCAGGAACGTACATTGTTCGTTTTTTAGAGACTTCCGTATTTGGTCAGCCGTTTACCTGCGGCAAAGGTACCGCCGTTATCAGGCCCGATGGAACGCTTGAGTGGGACGCTTATTACAGTTACGGTGAGCATGATGTTGGCGAGATGACTTATGCCTTGGGCCCAGGCAATAAGATTAGTTTCCCTGGTAGCGCACATGAAGAAGAAGGTATAATCAGCCCCGATAAAAGTTTCATCTTCGCACCTGAATTACAAGTGCCGACAGAACCGCAATGGTGGAACTGGATTGGCGGGATTTTTCTTGTCAGAACCACGTGCAATATTGCTGATTTGAATGTTGATAGGCGTGTTAATTTTGCGGATTACGCCACGTTTGGCAACCAGTGGCTAGCGGCTGAGCCCGGCTTATCTGCGAACTTCAATCGTGACAGCCGGGTCGATTGGCTCGACCTTAAGACCTTTGCAGAAAATTGGCTGTGGCAGGCAATATGGCTGCACTAACCGTGCGCGGCGGTAACATCCTGTTCGACAAAAACAGACTGCTAAAACCGTCAAACTCTTTTTAAGAGCTTGTTGAGGAGGGGATTTAATTTTCTGATGGCCCTGCCGCGGTGCGAGATTGCGTTTTTTTCCTCAGGGGTAAGCTGGGCGATGGTCTTGCCTAATCGCGGGACAAAGAAAATCGGGTCGTAGCCGAAGCCATTTTCCCCGATTGGTCTATCGATTATAAAGCCTTCCAATGTTCCCTGAGTCTGGACCAGGATTTCTTCAGGACTTGCCAGACACAGACAGCAGACAAATCTTGCCGTTCTTATTTTAGGAGGCACACCTTCAAGAAGTGTCAAGACCTTTTCAATGTTCTGACGGTCTATTAGCTTTTTATTTTTACTTTTGCTGCCGCAGAATCTCGCCGATTCGATGCCTGGACCGCCCTGGAGGGCGTCGATTGCCAGGCCTGAATCATCGGCGATGGTCCACAGGCCGGTCGCTTTGGCGTAGCCGACACATTTTTTGCAGGCATTTGCGGTAAAAGTGAAGCCGTCCTCTTTGACTTCGGCAATGCCGGGGAAACGGGCCAGGCTAAGCCACTTGACGTCGGCGTCGAGACAAGCCCGCAATTCGGCGATTTTGCCGGGATTAGTGGTGGCAACCAAAATCTTTTTATTTTCGGTACCCATATATTCTCTAAGCTCCAAGTCACACCACTCTTCGTATATCAAGAACGTCATAATTCGGAGGTGTGTAATCGAAACGAATCAATCTGATGTTGTTTCCGGTTGTATTGAAATTTGCTACGAAATTAATGCAATCTTCGTCAAAACTTTTCGCTATTATTGCAGCCTCGACGGATTTATAGTCTCCTGAGGCAATATTTTGTGTCACCCAATTAGTATAGCCAATAAGTTGGTTGACGTCGGCCGGGAAAGAACATGCATCCTTTTTGATCTCGATAACTTTATATATCTTTATGCCGGTACTTAATTGGTGATAACCAAATATGTCCATGAATTTTAGATACCCTGCGGGCATGTTATTTCCGAAAGAACTTAGTGGGCCTAAAGCATCATCTAAATCGGAATTTCTTCCAATATTTTCGAGGACCCAGCCTTCTATTATCTTTTCATTAGTCACAATACGACCATCTAAAATAAATTGGATTGGTGAATAGTTGTTGAAGTCTGCCGGTTCTACGGTTAGCCTATTTGGATTGTCTGCGTTTGCCCTATGAATAATTTTAAGTAGTTCGAAGGATTCATCCGCCATCAAAGGACGAACGGTTCGTGCAGTATCAGTATATTTCCAACGTTCTGGGATTGACCAAATTTTCCTTCTTCGTTTGATCTCAAAAACTTCTGTAGACTGGATACCATTTTCAAAGCACAAGTTATTTCCCTGATTATCGACAAAGTGTGTTATTGCAACGTGACGGTAATAACCGGTGGCATTGGGTCTGATGGAATCATTGTCTTTCCAACCACTATTTGGGTTATTTGGTTTTGGATAATAATGAATATTCCTACTCAAAAAATACGGAGGTGTATCTGGAGTCTCATGGAACTCAGTCGCAGCTTTAAAAGCACCGTAAACCTTTTGTCCTGCGTGAACAAATATGATATCACCCACGCGAATTGTTTTCATATCTGCCTGCATACTGTAGATTGTTCGGCAACTTTTTGAAAGCGCCTGGGGAGTTGTGCCCCCCACCCCAACTTTAACTCCCAGATATCCACTAGGTCGGAATGAATCAAAAAAATCAGTTTCATTGCAATTAATAATATGAGCATTCATATTTTTCTCTATTTGACAGAATAGTCTTTCGCTCTTTTATATTTATGATTGGTAATTTTGGAGCCGAATTGCAGCTCCCTTGGGTCAACTTTCTTGTCGAATTTGACAGGGTCTTTGAAAACATAGGGCAGTTGTTTAGCAACTTCCTTATAATCTACATTTGGTTTACTCTGTCTGATTATCTCGAAATCGGCATCTTCGAAAATCAGCTTTTGGTTTATACTCAGCTTGTCTTTTATCAATGGCAGAAATCCGGGATTTATCTCATATCCGATAGAGTTTCTCTCCAGTTTTCTGGCGGCCAAAGAAGTCGTGCCGCTTCCGAGGAACGGGTCGAGAACCGTATCATTTACAAAACTGAACATTTTGATTAACCGGCGGGGTATCTCTTCAGGGAACACCGCCAAATGCTTATCTTGTTTTTCACCCGGAATATTCCAATGGCCGGCAAAAAATTGGTTCCATTCTTCTATAGTCATTTTCGATTTTTCTTTAATTTCTTTGCTGACCTTCGGCGAGGTACCATGCTTTTTGAAAATCAGAATAAATTCATAATCAATTTTGAGAATTCCATTTCTTGGAAATGGGAACGAGCCCATTATTGTCGCCCCGCCAGTAGTATTACAGGTCGTAACTTTTTGCCAGATAACTGCTCCCATATAGTCAAAACCTATGGTTTCGCAAAACTTTATGATTTCAGTTCTTATAGGAATGACTTTGTATCTTCCATAATAAACAGACCGAGCAAATTGGTCGCCGATATTCACACACAAACGACAACCCTTATTTAAGACTCTGTGGCATTGGCCCCAGACAATATTGAGATTATTGATATAATCTTCATAACTATCATTGAAACCTATTTGCTCGCCACTTCCATAATCCTTTAGTTGCCAATATGGCGGGGATGTAATAACAAGATGGATAGATTCACCAGGTACCTCTGTCATCCGTCTTGAATCACCAATAATTATTTTATGATGTGTCATTTTTAGCTCAATAGTTTTTTTAATAAGGCCCTCTGGAAGTGGAGTCGGTTTTCGGCCTGGTCGAACATAATCGAATTGGGCGACTCTACAACATCATCGGTAATTTCGAGGCCGCGATTAGCGGGCAAACAGTGCATAATTTTGGCGTCAGGCGGCGCGGATTCGAGCAGCTCGGCGTTTACCTGAAAGCCTGTAAAGTCGGCGCAGCGTTTCTGCTTTTCGGCCTCCTGGCCCATACTGACCCAGGTGTCGGTATAAACGATATTGGCATCAGCAACAGCCCGGGTCGGTTCGTTTATCCGGGTGACAGTGTTGGTGGCAATTTTGTTTGCCTTCTTGATAGAGTCGGCATCAAGCTCGTAACCGGCTGGGGAAGCGACGACCATTTTCATACCCAGCTTTGCGCAGGCAAATGCGAGGGAGCGAGCAACGTTATTGCCATCACCGATGAATGCGATTTTGACGCCTTGCAAGTCTTCACAGTGCTCCTGAATGGTGAGTACGTCGGCCATTGCCTGGCAGGGGTGCAGCCAGTCGGTCAGTGCATTTATTACCGGCACGGTTGCGAACTGAGCTAATTCGGTGATGGTAGAATGCTCGAAGGTCCGTGCCATTATTCCGTCGACGTATCGGCTCATGACCCTTGCCATATCTTTTATCGGCTCGCGTTTTCCGATGCCGCCGATGTCTTCGGGCTTGACGTAAATGGCACTTCCGCCGAGGTCGGTCATAGCGACCTGGAAGCTGATTCTGGTTCGCAGACTCGGCTTTTCGAAGAGCATTGCGAGGACTTTGCCGGGAATGCATAAGTCTGTACCGCCGACGCTGTATAAACTCTTCAGTCTGGCGCTTGTCCGCAGCAGGTCTTTGAGCCTCTCGGTGGTATAATCACTAATAGAGAGAAAATCTTTCATTTTTGACCCTCCGTCAAAACATTATCAAGGATATCAATGGCCTGGTCAATCTGGCTTTTGTTTACAATCATCGGGGGCATAAGCCGCAGGACCGTACCCTGTGTGCAGTTTATCCGCAGGCCATTCTGCAGGCATTTATCGACTATCTCGGCGCCGGGCGTGTTTAATTGAAGGCCAATCATCAAGCCGACGCCGCGAACATGGTCAATAATGGAATGTTTTTGCTTCAACTGGTCGAGTTTGTCTTTAGCATATTGGCCGATGTTTATGGCGTTTTCCAGGAGCTTTTCTTCTTCTATTGCTTCAATTACCGCGACTGCCGCCGCACAGACCAAAGCGCTGCCGCCAAATGTAGTGGCGTGTTTGCCGGGGACCAGCGAGGCGGCGACTTCTTCTTTGGCCATCATGGCGCCAATAGCGACGCCGCCGCCGAGTGCCTTTGCCATCGTCATAATGTCCGGCTCAATTCCGAAATGCTGATATGCGAACCATTTGCCGGTCCTGCCTATTCCCGTTTGGACTTCGTCGAAAATCACGAGCGCTCCATTTTCATCGCAGAGGCGCCGGATTGCCTGTAAATATTCTTTCGTTGCGATGTTTATTCCGCCCTCACCCTGGATTGGCTCAACCATAACGGCTGCGACTTCATCGGTGAATGCGGCTTCGAGTGCCTGAATATTATTAAACGGTACATAAACAAAGCCCGGCAACAGCGGCAGCAGACCTTCGTGATGCTTTGGCTGCGCGGTTGCCGTCAAGGTGGCAAAAGTTCGGCCGTGGAAGCTGCCCTCGGCGGTTATGAACTTATACTTTTGCTGTGATGTGTGCAGGCGAGCCAGCTTGAGTGCCGCCTCGTTTGCCTCGGCGCCGCTGTTGCAGAAAAAGGATTTGCCGCCGAACGCGCGTTCGCTTAAAAGCTTCGCTAATCTGCCCTGCGGCCCGGAGTAGAATGTATTGTCGATGTGCAGAAGCTCACCGGCCTGGGTGCGGATTGCTTCGACGACTTTGGGGTGGCAGTGACCTATGGCGCTGACCGCCCAGCCGGGAAACATATCGAGTATCCTGTTGCCGTCGGCGTCGAACATGTAGCAGCCTTCGCCTTTGACGATGACTCGCGGCAGGCGGGTATAGTTGCCGATAACGTATTTATCAAATAAATCTATCGTTTCTTCAGTAGTCATAACTTTTTTCTCGTACTTATCTATTCTTGCTGTTGCTTCAACCTGGCAACTTCTTCAGTAAGTTCCTGCACCTGTCTGTGAAGTTCTTTTCTTTCCTTGTCTTTTCTGGCAAGGATTAACAAACCTAAGGCAATCAAGCCAACAGCGGGGGCCACATAGCTATAAAAGAATACAAAAAACACAACTATCAACTCCAATGGCCCCGGGGTCCAGAAGGCCAAAATTTCATTTGTCATATTTGCCCCTTTCTACCTGTGTTCTGTTAATTTTTAACTATCTGTGTCCCTATTCCTTTGTCGGTATAAATTTCCAAGAGCAGCGAATGCTGTATTCGGCCGTCGATAATATGCGCCTTTTTGACGCCTGCGTCCAGGGCCGTCAGGCAGGCACCGACCTTGGGCAGCATTGCGCCGGTGATTGTGCCTGATTCAATCATTTCCTTAATCTGCGTTTCGTCTGCGCTCGAGACCCTGCTGTCCGGGTCCTCGAGGTCTGTCAGTATTCCGTGTGTGTCACTTACGACGACGAGCTTTTCAGCTACGACTGCGGCGGCGACCTTTCCGGCGGCGCTGTCGGCGTTTACATTCAACTTGCCGCCCGCCCTGTCTTTGGCTACGGAGGCAATCACGGGTATAGTGCCGTCGGCGCAGAGGGTCTTTAACAATTTCGCGTTGACATCGACGACTTGTCCAACCAATCCGAGGTCGAGCTTTCGTCCATCTTCGCCGGCCAGTCTCAGGGGCTCGGCAAACAAAACGCAACTGCTGAGCGAATGCAGTCCCATAGGCCGGCAGTCCAGCTCCGAGAGGGTCTCGCAGATGGGCGTATTGATTGTTTGTACCAGCGTATGCTCTGCTATTGTCAGGGTCCGCTGGTCGGTATATCGCCGGCCCTGAACCCAGACGGGCTCGAGGCCCGCTTCGTTCATTGCCCTTGTGATGGCCTTTCCGCCGCCGTGGACGATGATGGGCTGCATACCGACGGTGGCCATAAAGGCGATGTCGGTCAATAGCTTTTTCCGCAGAGTGATATCGTCGAGGACGCTTCCGCCGAGCTTTACGACCACGATTCGGCCGCGAAAGCTGCGGATATACTCCATCGCCTCGATGAGCGCGCCAGCTTTTGCAATAGCTTCCTGCAC
>CAZFOQ010000163.1:0-8506 GCA_964520535.1 uncultured Pirellulales bacterium
GACATCTTAGATCCCGAATACAAAGATGGACTGCATTCAGGTGCGAAGACAGTGAGTGCCTATCGGCGACAGTACCTGCAGGATTTCGCCAAACGGGCAGATCGTCTGTTAGATGCTACTCAACAGACGGATCAGTCAATCGAAGAAAATGACCCCAACAATCCCATTGTATTCCTAAATACCTTTGGCGGTGACACCTACCATACTGATGAAAATTGTGCGGAGCTTAAGGGGGATAAATTCCCCATGCATTTGAAGGAAGCCAAAAAGCATTATAAGTCATGCAATAAATGTAAGCCCGCGAAGTAATCTTCCCAAAAGATGCATGAAATATGCTTTAAAGCCCTTACTGTATGAAGGTACGGTGTCTATGATGGAGAGCACGGAGAAAGATGAAGGTTGACGCGGATGGGGTTGCTTCAAGGGTGACCACGCAGTGGTTCCACCTTTTGTTTTTCCTCTCGCAGAGATCGCCGTGGACGCAGAGGTGTTCGATCTGACGATCGAATAGGGATTTTATTTGCCGCCTTGTGACAGCGTAGTTGAACGAAGCTGCAAGATTTAAGGACGCACGCAGATAGTTCAAGCTATCGCTTGAAGAGGGTTTTGTTTTAACATGAAGAGCATGAAGACTGGTGTACCGGCGTAACGGCCTTGGGTGCTTGGAGTAGATTTGGGTCGGGGAGTGCCTTTCTTTTTCTGTAGCAGAAAAGAGGGTTGAGTCGCGTTGAGGACTTGACAAATAGATGCCTCAGTGCTTCGGCATCTATTTGCCAATCTTCCTGAAATCTTTGGCGAGTATGATTTTAGAGGCTCCCTTTAGAGTTATTGTATTTTGAACACATATGTACCGGGTGTTAGTGGATACGTGAAACGGCCATCCTTCTGGATCATCTCGCAGGTTTTTCCGGATTGGGTTAGCTTGGGGGTGATTCCGTCGCGAGTGGGTAACACCAGCGTGGCTGTGGTATTGGGAGGCACGGTCGCCTCGACGATCAGGGTGTCACCAGACTGACGCCAGGCGCTGACTGCCTGGCCGTAGGGGGTTTTTAACTCTGCATGGGCCGCGTTCAGGGGGGCGCCAGGATGAGGCTGAATAAAGAAGTGTTTGTAGCCCGGCTGTTCGGGGTTCGGTGCCAGGCCGGCGATGCGTTCGACCATCCACTGGCCGATGGCACCATAGGCGTAATGATTGAAGGAGTTCATTTTGGCATCGCCAAATCCATCCTTGTGACTGTAGCTGTTCCAACGCTCCCACATCGTGGTGGCGCCCTGGTTGATAGAGTAGAACCAGGAGGGGTAGGTTTCTTTGAACAAGACTTGGTAAGCGACATCCGTGTGGCCGCAGTCATCCAGGACAAAGTTGATCAGGGGAGTTCCTAGGAAACCGGTACGCAGATGGCCGCCCGCGGCTTCAATGAGCAGGAGCAGGTTTTTAATCGCTCCTTCACGTTGATCCGGTTCCAGCAAGTTGTAGTGCAGCGCCATGAGGTAGGAGGTCTGGGTGGGAACTGTGGTCGTGAGCTTTCCTGTTGGGTCGAAGAAGGTTCGTGAGAAAGCCTGGCGAATGGCGGCGAACTGTTTCTCATAGTGATCGGCCTCTGCCTGTTTTCCCAATACTGTGGCGGTTTTCTGCATGATGGCTGTGCAGTGGCCGAAGTAGGCCGTTGCGATGACCTCCAAAGGCGTGTCGCCATTGCGGGTGTCTTTCTGAAGGGAAAAAGGTTGCAGCCAGTCGCCATAGCCTTTGCGTTTGACAATAGAGTCCTTTGCTTGCTTGGCATAGGCTGCTGTCCAACGTTTCATCATGGTATAGTTTTCCAGCAGGATCTCGCGGTCGCCGGTACGTACATAAACATCCCAGGGGGAGTTAACGGCCACATCACCCCAGCCGGGGCTTCCCGATCGGTACAGTATATTCGGTACGATATGGGGGATGAGTCCATTGGCGCCCTGTTCTTCACGCACGCTCTGCAGCCAACTGGCCCAGAAGGAGTGCACGTCGTAGTTAAACAGGGAGGTCGCGCAGAAGACCTGGGCGTCACCGGTCCAACCCATACGCTCGTTGCGCTGGGGGCAGTCTGTGGGGATGTCCAGGAAGTTGCCCCGTTGGCCCCAGGTAATGTTTTGCTGTAATTGGTTCAGCTTGGCGTGCGACGATGTGAAGTGTCCGATTTGCTGGAAGTCGGAGTTCAGGACCTTGCCCATGACCCAACTCTTCGCTGGTTGGGTGCCCTCGGGGAATCCACTGAGTTCAATATAACGGTAGCCGTGGAAGGTGAAGGTCGGGTGCCAGGTGACGGTCCCGTTTTTTGTGCCGGTGTAATAGTCTGTGGATTTGGCACCACGATAGTTTTTTGTGTAGAGGGTGCCGTCTTTTTCTAGCATTTCGGCCATACGCACGGTGATGGTTTGGCCCTCTTTAACGGGAATGGTCAGTTCCGGCCAGCCGACCATGTTTTGGCCAAGATCAAAGACAAACTTGCCCGGAGTCGGTTCAGTAATCTCGAGTGTGGGCAGACTTTCGGTAATCCGTACCGGATAGTGACGCTTGGGCACCAGGGGGAGGTCGTTGGCGATAGCCTCAGTATAGACACTGGCCCAGGCTGAATCGTCATAGTCCGTTAGGTTCCAGCCAGGCATCTCCAGACGCGCATCATAGGTTTCGCCGTTATAGATGCCAGAGAAACGAATGGGTCCCTGGTTGGTGGCCTTCCAGGATGCGTCCGTAACGAGGGTCTGTTTCTGTCCGTCCGTATGCGTGATTTCCAATTGCAGCAGTAAGAGGGGTTTGACCTCGGGATAATACGGATGCCTGCGGGAGAGCAGACCCGCATACCAGCCTTCGCCCAAAATCGCACCTAGCGCATTCTTGCCTTGATGTATCTGCTTGGTGACATCGTAGGTCAGGGTTTCGATTCTCTTATGATAGGGGGTCCACCCCGGGGCCATGAAGTCACGCCCCACACGTTGACCATTGAGGGAGACTTCATAGAGTCCCTTGGCCGTGACGAACAGGCGGGCCGAGGCGATGGGAGAGTTTATGGAGAATTCTTTACGCAGGTATTCCGGGACATAGGTCTTTTTGTCTTTCGCGTCTTCGGTGGTCTTCTCGTCAACCTTGCGGATCCATTGGCCCTGCCAATCGTTATTATCGAGCAGCCCTAATTCGAAATGGGCCGGTTTACTCCAGGTCGATGCCTGGTCCTGATCGTCCCAGTATTGAACCTGCCAAAACACCCGCTGTCTGGATTGCAGTTCTTGTCCCTGGTAAGGTACATAGACAGACTGGTCTGAAAGAACCTTGCCACTATCCCACAGGTCCGCCTGTTCCGGGAGCAACGCAGGATCCTTTGCCGCAACAATCCGGTAGGCACTTTGCCGTTGGACTGACCCGTCTTGCGCCAACTGCCAGGAAAAACTAGGGTTGGCATCATAAAAACCAATGGGATTCTTAAATCCCTCACTGACCGTAAGATGATCTACTGTGGGGCGGCCAGCCTGGCAGACAGTCAGAGAGAATGCAGTGAACCAAATACAGAGGGTGAGTTGCAGGTTTTTCTTTCGCATAATCGGCTTTCCTTTTAGTTTAGAGTCCTGTTTTTCAGAAACTTTTGAGCAGTATTCCTTGCCACAGTGAAACAAGGGTGTTCGCATGCATCAGTATAGAGAAAAATGGTGGGAATTCAATAGTGAATTTACATGAAACCGGGAGTCAGCGAACTTTTTTGCATAAACGACCATAATGCAAACGTTTTATATCTTGAGAAATAGTTTAAAACAGGTTTTCGTGCAAAACGCGGTTCCACGCTAATTGTTGCCGATCTCGGCAAAAAGGAGTGTTGACAATTCTGTTAATTTAATATAAATCATATAAGAGCTTATTATGCATCCCCCTCCAAAACGGGTAATCGCGTGGCGAATAATAAGAACGTTTAAGCAAATTTATTTTAAAGGAGATATTTAGATGTACCAAAACATTTTTAAACTGCTTTTTATATTGATTTCCCTGGTGTTATTGCTCGTAACCCCTGTCAGCGCCGTGGAGAATTTTAAGATCTCGAGCTACGGTGCGGGACACCGTATGATCAGGCCAACCATGCGCCCGTGGTCACACTGGCCCATGGCTTGGACTTAACGGTTCGCCCCGGAGACAAGCTGTCACTGAGTGCCAAAGGAACCACCGATCCCGACGGCAACGCCTTGGCCTATCGCTGGTGGCAGTACCAGGAGGCGAACACTTATAAGGGATCCATTCAGATAAAAAATGCCAGCGCACAGAACGCCTCATTAACAGTCCCTGCCGATGCCCAGCCAGGGCAAACCATACATATTATCTGCGAGGTAACGGATACCGGTTCACCGCCATTGACAAGGTATCAACGGGTGGTGATTGAGATCAAATAGCAAAGTGACATGAATGGGCCTGTAATATTGGTGAATACAAATTTCACCCAAAATTGGAGACGAAAGAATATGAAATACATGAAAACTTGTCTGAAGCAGGCCCATACCATAGGATTTCTTTTACTGTTGGCTACGCTATGCACCTCTTGCAGGACAGGCACGGAGCAGCCGAAGATACTGTCAGCTCTTTTTCACACGTGTCACTGAGACCTGTTACCTATTGAGAGCCCAAAGTCGAATAATAAATTCCGTGTTGTGACAATCTTTATTTTTTCATTTTCTTACAACGATATTTTCGATTTAGTTGTAGGAACGGTTGTAGTTTTCTAATAAAACAAATAAATTCAGAAGTTGTAACAGATTACAGTGTATTAGTTTGTGATAATTACATGAAATGGTAGTACGTAGGTCATTGAATACGTTACACAATGAAGCGAAATGCCGCATCATTGCGTAAAAACCGCGTTTTTGAACTCCTATCCCAGATTGTCATCGTGCAATAAGCGTCATTAGGTGCAATGAAATGCACACGATATGTCAAAGCAACGGTCAAAGCAAAGTCTGTGTTCGGCATTAAGACCCTGTTTTCATCGCCACCGGTCTGGGTGGTATTTCACGACGCGTCAAATGAGAAACTGTTCAAGTATGACAAACACGTACACGATTTGATTAGGGATGAGTTGACTCCAGAAAAGGCGAAGGAAAATGAGCTGGGTTTCTCTCGAAAAACCTTTCTCCACCTCCTTAAGGAGAGGGACGGGGTCCTGACAGGAATATCGTTTGTCGAAACCCCGTATGTCCAGTTCAAAATCGTGAAGGGGAGGCTCGCCAATTCCTACAGGATTGCAGATACTGGCAGGGATGAAGCCAGCGATGGAAAGCTGTGGCTTTATTTCGAGACTCCGTTCAGACCTGACAAGGCAGGGATCATTGATTTCCTCAAGAACAGAAGCATAGAAGGCGATTCTGAAAAACAGAGTCACGACACTTCCGAACACTTTAATACACTTTCACAACACAAATTTGGTGCGAATATGGTGCACGGCGGTGTTGATGACCCTGATTTCAGAGCATTGGTAGCGGTCTGGCTTGAACTGCCGGAACATATCAAAGCGGCAATTAAAGCATTAATCCAGAGCTATAATACGAAGGCAAAGTAAATTGCAGATGAAAAAAATAAGGAAACTATAAAGGCTTGAGGTGCTGAACAGATGGCGGATAATTGATAATTGAAGATGTGCCCCCCATGCCTCCCTCGGCTATCTGTTTTCCTATCAGTTAAACAATTCTACTGATTTTTGGATTCCAGCCTAAAGGCGCTCATCGCATATCCTTTTGTTCCGGGATAATTATCGTCCCATGCTGATACAATCGAAAAACTGCCATCCGGCCCTGGCGAAATATCGGTCCACTTTGCCACAAATCCGTTGATTGTATTGTACCCGGTGCTGAATGATATTGAAGCTTCTGAGTGAACTACGACTCCTGTGCTGCTGACATTCCTATAGCTTTCCGCCCCCTCAATCGTGACCATAGTAAAGCGTTGATCTATGTAATTGCTGTTATCTCGATTCGCTGTCAAACTAATTGTGTATTTCATGTCCGGTTCCAGATTGTTGAACGTTAAAACATGACTCCAATTCGGTTCATCAAGCTCAAATACGCCGGTCAAATCGACAAGACCATCAAATATTTCATAGGCATCAGAGTTAACATTAGTAAAGTTGCCACCGTTAGAACCATAAGGATCATAAGAACCGGCCGGACTGACACTACCTGTTATAGTAGCAAATAAATCCTCCCCTGTGATGACATCTTTAAGTCGTTCATTGGTGGCGGAGTAATCATATTCAGTAACATAAGGGGAATTTATGCTGTTAGTTGAATTCAGGTCGTTGTAAGCCACAAATGTCCCCTGTTCAGAAATGGTTAAAGTTACTGAGATTGTCTGGGGATCGTTCTGGGCATTGGAATCAGTGATTGTTATTGTTGCATGATGTTCACCCAATGCCAGCCGGTCGGAGTCGTATATTACAGTATGTGATTGGCTGGTTTGATAATCCGCTGAACTTCCGCTATCCGGGAAGACGCTCAGCCAGTTTACATCACTTACGACCGAATAGTTCAGCGTCTCAGTTCCGCTGTTCCATACCTTAAAGGTTTGTTCCAGTGCATTACCTCCTTCACTGACATTGGACGTTAGATTTGCCGTACTCAAGGCAATTTCCGGAGTCAATACTTCTAAAAGCACATCTATGGTTTGAGGACTGTTTAAGGCACACGGATCAAACACGGTAATCGTTGCTTCATGGATTCCGCCAGTCAAGTTGTCTGTCTCGAAACTGACGTCATGAGTATTCCTGTCAAGTGACCCACCAATCAATGACCCACCGACAGGGCTAACACTCAACCAGTCTACATTGTCGGTGATTTCATAGTTTAATGCCCCCTGCCCTCTATTCCAGACTTCGAACTGTTGGGGTGAAGCCTCAGCATTCCTGGCTACCGATGTTGTCAACTGTCGGACACTTAAGGTTAATATTGGCTTCTGTGAAAGTTCCGGATCGTCCTGATCAGGCGAACCGTGAATATGGGTTGAGGTCCGCCAGTATGCTTCATTACTTGGATTACCCGTAGGATTATTCTCTAAAGCTACAAGGGAATATCCCAGACCGTCCGAATCCGAAGGCCAGGGATCCTTGTCATCATAGTCGGCTGTAGTAATTACTTTGAAAAAGTTCCCAACAGCCCCTTGCCCTTCATCTGTGAGTAAACTCGTCACAAAAACCTGGTTACCTTGTATAAAAGCAATCTTATAGATCCCGTTGTTCGAAACATTGTTTGCCTGTTTGATTTGAATGCGATCGTCCGGCCGCAAAGCTGAAGGCAATGCAGTTAAAGTAATCTTGCCATGTCCACCCTCATTACCGACTATGCTACTCACAGGAAAGAACTCCCCCGTCGTAAAACTAATCTCCAATGATTCGCCGCTGTTACTGAGTTTCCCAAAATACTCGCCATCGATATGTACATCAGGATAACGTTCTGCAAAGGATACGGCTTGTGCAGCAACGACCTTAAATTCACCTGGTGCCAACACTGTCCCATCCTGGAAATTAAACCTGACACCCTTCGTAAATCCAATTCCACTTAGGTTCATTACCTCTGTCCCGGTATTTTTAAGCTCAATGAATTCATACCGGTCACCATCATAAAGTAATTCCCCCCTGGCATGGGAATTCGATTCATCGGTTAATATTTCTTTCAGGATAACATCCCTGCCGGAAACATGATGGATTGTAAATTCACCGTTATTACCGGATATACTCGATCCCTGTATAACAAGCGTGTCACTTTCGGTAATTGCATCAGGCGAGGCGGCAGCTAACTCTACCAGCGCCAGGTCATAATTACCACCTTCAATGTCGTTACCAATAATTCGATTTATTGCTATGCCTGTTTCAGCCCTGACTGGTAACGGGTGGTACATAATCTCGGTTATCTTCAACTCACCGAAGTCCTGCTCCACAAAGAACACGGCTTCATGAAGTGCGCTCCACTCACCGCCGCTCTGGGTACGTGCCTTGACATTGGTGGTAGAATTGATGGTGATCGTAGTGCTGCTGCCACCGCTGGTGCCCTGGGCAGCTCCTCCCGTGGCGCGGGGGTCGGAGCCATCCGTAGTGTAGTAGATCGTGCCCGAACCGCCATCGCGTTGGATCGTCAGACTATAACCCACCGTGACCTGTTTGCGCAGGACATCGATGGTAGTACCACCATATTGTTTGAAGATTGGTGGATTGACGGAAGGATAATAAGATCTGCTGCGTAGTTGGCTGATCATCATTGCCGCTCTGCCTTGGAGATCAGCGGTAACTGCATCTCGGGCATTAATCCAGTAATCGTCACGTTTGTACACGGCGTCCAGGTCGTGATATCCATATTGCCAATTTCTTGATCCCCTATCCCCGAACCGTTCATCACCCCAGCGTGCCGACTCTCCGACAATGGCAAGATAGATATAGTCACAGATTTTCAGCCATTGTTTGATTACCTCAACGTCTGTGAGAATACCCTGATTAAAGCAGGCCTTGTATGC
>CAZFOQ010000164.1:0-8469 GCA_964520535.1 uncultured Pirellulales bacterium
TTATTGCACCTCCGCAAATAACTATTGGTTCTTATTTATCTACTAATTGTTTCAACTTCTCGATATCCTTGGTCTTTATCTTGCCGTGCTGGGCTAAGTATTGCATGAGGGGAATCGGATCGCCGCCGAAGAGTCGCTGGAGAAAATCGCCGACCGAGCGTTTGATGACTGCTTCTCGTTTAACAACCGGGAAGAAAACGTGAGCCTTGCCTCGAATCCGGTGTTTCACATAACCTTTCTTTTCCAACCGGCGCAACAGGGTCTGTACTGTTGCGTAGGTGATTTTTCTCTTGTTAGGCAGCTTGTCGCAGACCTCCTGTACAGAGGCATTATCGAGTTGCCAGACGAGTCTTAGAATCTCTGTTTCAGATGGGCTTAAGGTTGGCAGGCTTTTTCGTACCATGACGATTCTCCTTTTACGGTTGTATTTTACAAATGTACAACTACAATATCGTACAATTGTACAAGTTGTCAATAAGAAAATAAATATTTTCAGAATATTTTTTTAATCCGGGTCTATCTCCTGCTTATCGGCATAACATTCAGCAGGACCGATGGTGGTTTTTTCCATGCCGTTGTCGTAGAAAAAATGCCGGATACTGGTACATAAATGACATTTGCTGGCGTAGAGTTTTCTTTTTTGATATCCGGCACTTTCAGCCTTTTCGAGCAGTCCGACCGGTCCGGAATTGAATAATGTGTTGATGAATTCGTTTTGTGAAGGGTGGAATTGTTTCCAGATATCCTCGAGAGGGGTCTGGTTGACGTTGCCTAGGATGATGCCGCTGCATGTGCCGCTAAAGACATTTCCGAACGGGTCGATATGGACGCCCTTGGCACCGAGAACATCCGATCGGCAGTTCATCGCCGCGAGGGATTCAACCGGTTGTTGGGCAACGAGTTCCGCTAATGTTCCGGCGGCCCGGCCTGTAAAGCGGCAGGGATAATTTTTCATCGTCTGGATATAGTGCTGATGACGTTCGGCAGGGGAGAGATCTTTCATTTGTACCGGCTTGTCCAGGTATTTTCGCCAGCGAACCAGGACGCGCTGCGGCCCTAACATTTCAATCGCAATTTCCGCTAATCGGAGGACAGGCTCGATATCGATATATTCCTGATGGAACGGATCGGTGCTGATTTTAAATCGTTGCATCCCGAGTTCATCGAGTCTTTTCAGCCGCTGCCGGATGATGTTGTCACTGACGGCCCAGAAACCGTTTGTTTCGATCAAGTCAACTTTGCCAAGATTCTGTTGTTGTCCCGCTGTGAGAATCTCCTGTAGATGGTCCCAATACAGAAAGGCTTCGCCGCCGGTGAGATGAATTCTGGTATTGTTGCCGGCAAGGATTTTCAGTGACTGCCAGATATTGATGGCCATTTCAACCGGCATAAGTCCGCCCTTATCGGGATTGCAGTTGTAATAGCAGAACTCGCAGGCGCAGTTGCATTTATATGTCAGAAGCAGGCCCGCCGAACGCCAAAGCTTAAATTTTGGTTCGTTGCGTTTGACCTGACGGTTATAAATATTGTCAGATAATTCGGTCATTGTGAAGAAAATTAGATATTAAAAAGTAAAAATCAAAATTACATATTAAATATCATAAATTATTTTTTACCCTTGAGTGTTAATAAGCTCGATCCAAAAATATTTGCTATCTCACCCAGTTCTTTCAATAGCCATTCGACTTCTTTAATCTCAGTACGTTTAGTATCACGAAGAAGAGCCAACCACAACTTGCTCTCATTAGCGGATTTGAGCGAAATATTGAAGAAGTTCGTAAAATCTTTCTTACTGCTCGCAGCTTGTCCTTCAACGTAGTTGGCAATAATACTCGTCCCGCTGCGTAGAAGTTGGTCGCCAAGCCGTTTCGATACGTTGTCTTTCGGAAGCTTGTCTAAAAACTCAATAAGTTTTAACGTGAAGCTGTATAATCTCTTCTTGAAATCCTCTTTGAATTTTACTTTGTCATTTTTCATTTTGATATTTGATATTTGATGTTTTCTTTTTTAGGTGGATTTGAATGACGGTGATATCCGCCGGCGTAATCCCGCTGATGCGAGAGGCCTGGCCAAGCGTGCCGGGGCCGAAGGCCGAGAGCTTTTCTCTGGCCTCCGGGCGAAGATGCGAAACGGTATTGTAATCCAAATCCGCTGGTATCTTTTTACTTTCCAGAGTTTGTAAACCTGCAACAAGACGCTTTTGTTTGGTTAAATAACCCTCGTATTTGGCATCGATAACTACCGCCTGAATGACATCCTGAGCGAGGTTCATATTCCTGATATCAGGATGTTCGGCTAAAGTTTCGGCCAGAGTATTGTGTGGCTGACGGAGTAGGTCCCACAGGCTAATCTGGCCTGAATGATTATTTTCGAGGTAACTTTTAAGTTTACTAATTTGCTGAAGTTTATTCTGAAACTTTGCCCATCGTTCTTTGCCCACAAGCCCGACGGATTTGCCGATTTGTGTCAGTCTTCGATCCGCGTTGTCGGCTCGTAGTGACAGGCGATATTCCGCTCGCGATGTGAACATTCGATAAGGCTCGTTGATCCCCTTGGTCAGTAAATCATCTATCATCACGCCGATATATGCCTGGTCTCTGCCGAGCACAACCGGCTCTTTGCCCTGCAGTTTTCTGGTTGCATTTATCCCTGCTAAAATACCCTGTCCCGCCGCCTCTTCGTAACCGCTGGTCCCGTTTATCTGTCCTGCTAAAAAAAGTCCGGATATTTTTTTAGTCTCCAGATTGGGTTTGAGTTGAATCGGCGGACAATAGTCATACTCGATTGCATAGCCGTAGTGAACAATTCGGGCATTTTCTGTTCCCGGCAAAAGCTTGAGCATTTGCTCCTGGACGTCCTTCGGCAGCGAGGTGCTTATCCCATTGCAGTAAATCGTCGATTTTTCTTCGTCTTCCGGTTCCAGAAATACCTGATGCTGTTTCTTATCCGCGAAGCGCACGATTTTCGTTTCGATGCTCGGACAATATCGTGGACCTGTGGAGGTGATTTGTCCGGAATAAAGCGGTGCTCGATCCAGATTATCCCGGATCAATCTATGTATTTGTTCATTAGTATACGTTATCCAGCAGGGAATCTGCGGCCGGGTGATTTTTTCGGTTATAAACGAAAAGGGATATGGCTGTTCGTCCCCATGTTGTATTTCGAGCTTGTCCAGATCGACTGTTGCCCCGTCCAGTCTTGCCGGCGTGCCGGTTTTGAGCCTTCCAAGTTCCAGTCCTATCTGTTGTAGGCTATTCGAAAGTTCATTTGCGGCAGGCTCATCGAGTCGACCGCCGGGAAATTGCTCTGTTCCTATGTGCATTAAGCCGCGAAGAAATGTCCCTGTAGTCAGAATTACCGTTGGGGCATGATATGTCTTTCCATCACTGCAAGTCACCCCACGCACATTGTTTTTTTCGGTTATAATCTGTGACGCCATGGCTTCAACGATAGTCAGGTTCGGCGTATGTTCGAGCAGCATCCGGATATAATCTTTATATTTGTATTTGTCCGCCTGTGCACGTGGAGCCTGAACGGCAGGGCCCTTCGAACGGTTGAGCAGGCGAAACTGAATTCCCGTGGAATCAGTCGCCAATCCCATAAGCCCTCCGAGTGCATCGACTTCGCGCGCGATTTGCCCTTTCGCAAGGCCGCCGATGGCCGGATTGCAGCTCATCTTGGCTATCGTATCCCTGCTTAATGTTATCAGGCAGGTTTTAGCCCCAATCTTAGCGGCGGCATGAGTAGCTTCGGCACCAGCGTGACCTCCACCGATAACAATACAATCGAATTCATTTATTTTCGTTCTATTAGACATATTTAGTCAGTATAGCTTATTGAGCTTTTTAATCAATCGTGATTCGTATCTTGACAACTGGCGTTATTTCTCTAATAATAGTGTTAAAACGTGCGGAGTAAATCTTGAAAGATTTTGGGTTTTGGTATTGACAGAGTAGTGTGCGCATGTTACAAGGATACTGAAACAGATATAGCGTATTATACGGAAACCGTATAATGCAATAGTTCACCGACCAAGAGAACCCTGATGTTTGTATGTGATGTGAACTCCGGAGGACTGACGATGGGTAAACAGTACTGGCTCAAGCTAGGTGACAAGATTGCTGGGCCATTTACGAACTCACAAATTCGCCAGCTTGCGGCCCAAGGCGAAATCCGTGGTGAACACGAAATCAGCCTCGATAGGAAAAAGTGGTTCCGGGCGACAAACGTGAAGAGTCTAAATATAGTGCCGGCACCGGTCGAATCCAGCAATTCATCCACACAACAAAAATTTAACCCAATCCAGCAGCCTCATCTTGCTGAAACGCTGCCCAATGCCAGTCAAACCAAGACCAAAGAGTGCCCTTTCTGCGGCGAGAAGATCCTCGCGAAGGCGCGCAAGTGCAAGCATTGTGGCGAATTCCTTGACCAGACTCTCTCTACCACACAATCCCGCTCTCGTACTGATCTCGGACCAGAGAAAACACTCTGGGAAGCACACCCCTCCTTTCTATACTACGTGCCGGTCTTTGTGATTGGAGTAGGATTGATTCTTGCATTTGGTCTGGGGATCATCATCATCATCCTGGCGATACTCGACCAAAAGAACCGCATATTCACGGTCACAAACCACAAAGTCATGATCAAGTGGGGAATCATCTCGCGCAACACAAAGGAAGTGGCCGTTCGTGACATTAGGAACATAAACATGTCGCAAGGATTACTAGACCGAATATTCGGTATTGGTTCGGTCGCAATCGCATCAGCGGGAACTGGCACGGTTGATGTCACGTTCATCGGGACCAAGAGTCCGACTACGATTCGCGATCTTGTACGTCAGATCAAAGAGGACTCAGACAGTCACCATCTAGAGTAGACAGCGGATGTCGAATAATCAGCTCAACGCGACAACTGACATCACGTCATCCATTATGTTACGTGCTTCGAGAGCCTGAAATTGAAGACAATCCAGCGATGGCAGTTCGCCCGGCAAGTGAATCCTGCATATATAAAATGAAGAATAAGAAAATATTTGTTTGCTAACAGGTATTTATTTGGTATAATTATTATATCATGGACTTTGAGTTCGATTCCAAAAAGAGTCAGAGCAATAAGAAAAAACATGGAATCGATTTCTATCAGGCCCAGGAATTGTGGGACGATTCTGATTTTATTGAGATTCCTGCAAGAATGAGCGATGAACCAAGATTTTTGGTAGTTGGGCAAATTTCAGGAGAGTATTGGTCGGCAATCATTACTTATCGTCGTGAAAAAATAAGGATTATTTCGGCACGACGATCCAGAAAAGAAGAGATTGATATTTATGAAAGCTAAGGAATTTGACAAGAAATTTGATGATGGTGAGGATATTTCCAAATACATGGATATGTCAAAAGCCAGAAGACCCGGGCAAGAACAGAAAAGAGTCAATGTAGATTTTCCTCTGTGGATGATTCATTTTTTAGATAAAGAAGCAAAACGCCTGGGTGTACCTCGACAATCCATCATCAAGGTTTGGGTAGCTGAACGCATAGAGAAAGTCTCATCTTAAACATCTGATTCTGACTATTTGATTTTTCAAAGCTACTCATTTCCCGCCAGGGCAACGGCGGATGCTATTGCAAAATTTGCGGTATGAGTAATACTAACGCTGATGTGTCCGATTCCAAGTTTGTCTGCTATTTTTTTGACCTCCCCGTCGAGAGTGACCTGGGGCTGACCACTGCCATTGTTTATGATCTCTATATCCGTCCAGGCGATCTTACCTCGCCATCCTGTTCCCATCAGCTTGAGAATAGCCTCCTTGGCCGCAAAGCGCCCGGCAAATTTCTCCACTCTGTTCTTATTCCCATCGGCATAGGCCTGCTCAGCGGCTGTGAAAACTCTATTGATGAAACGCTCACCATGCCGTTGTATCATCTCTTCTATCCTTGGACAATCCACAAGGTCTATTCCATGTGCTAATATTCCCATCCTGTAAGACTCCAGACTTGGGACCAAAGTATTTTGTTCCGGGTATTATTTTTTACTGGTTGCTTATTTGATAAATTTTTTCCAGGCAAAAATCTAAAAACTCATCGGTCTGGCCGAGATCCGCCTGCTGCAGAACGATGGTGTTAAGTTTGTCGATAACCTCATTTTGGCGGTCCAAAAGAACTGCTTTTCTCACGTATTCCTGCACATTCTCGAACGGCTCATAGCCGGCTGATTGTTTGTCCTCCAGCTTCATAATGAAAACATGTTCATCAGTAATTATTGGCTCTGCGATTTCGCCGGGTTCGATCCTTTGAGCTGCTTCTGCAAGCCTGTCATAAGGTGCCGCTAAGGATTCCGGCTTGATAGGCTTCCATAATCCCCCAAAATCCCGCATATGTCCATGCGAATATTGCCTGGTCAATTCACTGAAATCTTCGCCAGCTTTTATCCGGGTAAGCAATTCGTTCGCTAACTTTTCCGCAAGTTGCCGGGCATCCTCATTCGGATCCGTTACCTCCAGCTTGGCTGTTTGAATATCAATCAGCCGGAATTGAATCATCGCATCTCTGGTGAAAAATTCGTCTTTCATTTTATCGTAACGTGCCTTTAACTCGCGATAAGTAATTGGCCTGTCGTCACGTAACTTTGAGCTGACGTACCATTGAATGAGAATAGTCCTTTTTTGGCGTTCCTTATAGCTCTTGCGATCCATTCGGCTCTTTTCAAGTGCTTCATCGGCTTTGGCCTGGTCACCTCCGAATTGGAGAAGAAATTTTCTTAGCTCGGACTCTGCTGCTTTTTCCAGAGATTCCTCAACATTCTCTCCGAACTGCCTTTTGGCGTGTTGGTAAAGTAAAATATTTGAGATTTTATCCGTCAGAATTTTTTTCAAAGGTTCCTTTACCCGTTCTTTGAATTGTTCAAGATCGATAAGTTGGGCAATGGGTTTGAAATATTCTATGGGTGAGATAAATAATTCACCCAATTCTGTCGGTGATTCAATTATTTCTTCGCTGGTTACAGCTTCACCACCGATCATCAGGACCGGATTGCCGGCGGCTTCGGCAAGCTCGATATTTTGTGCATAAGCTATACGCTCTAATTCGCTGTTTGTTAGCCCGGGCCTACTGCCGCTGTCACAACCACAGTTTAGCAAAGGCATTATTATCATAACAACGATAAACTTTTTCATAATAGACTCATCCTGAAATATCTGGATTCCCTCTTAGGCCGATTTCATCGGCCACTTCACGCATCCCCATAATCACATCGCTGATTAACTCACCTAATTCCATACCCAGCAACTCGGCACCTTGTTCGATGATCTCTCTATTTACGCCCGCTGCGAAAGATTTATCTTTCCATTTCTTTTTGATTGATTTTACCTTCATATCCATCACACTTTTGCTTGGTCGAACCAGTGCCGTAGCCGCTACGAGCCCAGTTAGTTCATCAACGGCATAAAGGACCTTTTCCATGTCACTTTGAGGCTCAATATCAGTACATATTCCCCAGCCGTGAGATAACACCGCCCGGACATATTCGGCCGGCCAGTTTTCAGAGACCAGAATCTCCTTGGTCTTTCGGCAATGCTGCTGGGGGAATTGCTCATAGTCTAAATCGTGGATTAATCCAATAGTACCCCATTTTTCCTCATCCTGGCCACGTTTATGGGCACAATAACGCATCACCGACTCAACAGCCAATGCATGCTTAATCAATCCTTCGTTTTTATTGTATTTTTTCAGCAGTGAAAATGCCTCTTCACGGCTGGGTTGAACCTCTGTCATTATACGCTCCTTGATAGAATTATAAACGTCAATCTTTCTGCCCGTAAAATCCAGGACGGGTTTATCAAACTAATCTAAAAGTAAGCTCGTAAAAATGCAATTGTTATTTTTTCCAGCGATTCCACCAAATATGCCGAATAATATTATTACGGGAAGAACAGTTTAGGAGCATAACAAATGAACAGATCATACTGGCTTTTCGGATTATTAGCGATAATGGCCTCTGCCGGTTGCAATACCGATATTGTCTGTACCAGGCGCTTAAAGATGCTTGAGCACAAATGTGTATATATCGCACCGCTTGATAGTGAGGACCCGCATGTGGGAAAAGTTGTCAGAGACGTAATTGAGAAAGAGCTGGTCAGAAGAAATGTTCAACTCTGTGACTCTGATACGGCAACAATTTTCATCTCCGGAGCTACTTTTCTGACAGTAAGAGCAACATCTAATGAGGATTTGTTCGGCGCTTCATCTTCTTCAAATCAGGCTATCGAAAGCGTATCCGTGGTGGCTAAAAACAATAGCGGCGAGCTTTTATTGTCAGCATCTTACGATAACAAACAGCGATACACTGCCAGTAAGCTTGGCCGGGAATTTGGTTCCCTTCTGGCCGATAAGCTAAAATGAAATTTTAACACCTCTATGAATTAGTAAACTTTCGCATTTTTTAGGCGGCTGATTTTAATGATTTATCAATATAAAC
>CAZFOQ010000165.1:0-8420 GCA_964520535.1 uncultured Pirellulales bacterium
TTCCAGTGCTCGAACCACTGTTCGTCGGTGCCCGGCTCGCAGAAAAATTCCAGCTCCGCCTGCTCGAACTCGCGGGTCCGGAAGATGAACGCCTTGGTCGTGACTTCGTTGCGAAAACTTTTGCCGATCTGGGCGATGCCGAACGGGATTTTGACGCGGGTCGTATCGAGGACGTTCCTGAAATTAGCAAAAATTCCCTGCGCGGTTTCCGGCCGAAGCTGGATCGTCATAGAGTCGTCGATATTGGCGCCCATTTTCGTCTCGAACATCAGCTTGAACGGCATCGGCTCGGTAAACTGGCCGACCGTGCCACAGGCCGGACAGACCTTGTTGCTCAAATCCTGCGCATGGGCTATTGCCGTATCGATCGCGATATGTTCGGTATGTTCCTGGGCCTGTTCGGCAACTTTTTCCTGGAGGTGGTCCACGCGGGTGCGGGTATTGCACTTTTTACATTCGGCGATTAAATCCGCGAATTTATCCGCGTGTCCGCTGGATTTCCAGACCATCGGGTGCATCAGGATACTGCAATCCAGCCCCACGACGTCGTCGCGCATCTGGACGACGCTTTTCCACCAGGCCTTTTTCACGTTATTTTTCAACTCGACACCGAGCGGGCCGTAATCGTAGCAGCTTGCCAGTCCGCCGTAGATTTCGCTGGACTGGAAGATAAAGCCCCTTCGCTTACACAGGCTCACAATATCGTCGAGTTTGGTAATTTTTGCCATATCAGAGTTCCTTAAATATTGCTTCGTCAAAACCGTAATCTTGTGTATTATATTCAAATGGTGCTAAATTACAAGGATTGCTGAATTTATCCAAAAGCTGAAGGAATATCGAAATGAAAGATAATCTTGCCTGCAGAAAAGTATTGTTGATTGTGATATTGAATATTACCGCTTTGGTTCCACCCCTTTTTGCCGCAAGCGGCTCGGAAGAAACAAAGCCGGATACTCGCTCGCTGACGGTCAGCGTGGATCCGAGAGTGGAATTAATCGGTATCATCTTTCGACTGGCGGGCAATCCGGAATATAACCAGGGCAGGCTGGTCAGCTACATTGCGGCTATTGAAAAGCAGTTCGGACCGTATAGAAAACATCCGGTCGTTCAACTTGCGTCGGCATTAAGAAAAAAGTACGGCGTCAGTTACGATGCCCCGATGAGCCTGGCAGTCCATCTGGACGATGCAAACAGTTTGGAGATGAGAGTCCCGCTTGAGCCTCGGCCTATAGGGCTGGATGGAAGGTGGCCTCCCAAAGATGTTCGAGATTTTCTCGATAAGGCCCGGCAGTTTTCAAAAGAGTCGAAATTCGAGGAGTTTACCAAAGCACAACAGCCATTGTACGACAGAGCAGTGTCACGCCTGCGGTCTCTGCTGGAAAAAGAGGCGCACCTTGAATGGTTCGATGATTTCTTTGGCGCTCGGCCCGGTGCAGAGTTCCATATTGCTCTGGGTATCGTGAACGGGCCGAGTAACTACGGGGCAAAAATAAAGCTGGCCGATAGAGAAGAATACCATTGCATTCTCGGTGTTTGGAAGTGCGGCTTTATGGGATTGGGACAACCGAAATTCGATAAGACAATTCTGCCGACCTTAATCCACGAATTTTGCCATTCCTATGCCAATCAGGTCGTGGATGCCCACACATCGCAGCTCGAAAAGTCCGGCAAAAAAATCTATGCTAAGGTTGGCGACAGGATGAAACGAATGGCCTACGGGAACTGGCAGACAATGATGAGGGAATCGCTCGTCAGGGCGTGCGTCGTGCGATACATGGTTACAACAAAAGGGCCGGACGCGGCAGAACAACAGATTAATCGCGAGATGAGTAGAGGTTTCTTGTGGACACAGGAGCTTTCGGATCTGTTAGCTCAGTATGAGCAGCAGCGAAATGAATATCCCACCCTGGACGCCTTTTTCCCTAAGATAGTAGACTTCTTCAACAATTACAATATAGATTGATCTAAACTGAGCCACACTCCAAATTTCAAGGATTCAAAGCCTTTTATTGACAGGTTTGATTGCTGAATCTATACTCTCGGCTTGATGCCGGATATTCGGGCATCAGGAAACGAGAATCGAGAGTAAGTTTGTTATGACTCATGAAACTATTGCAATTTTGAATTTCGGCAGTCAATACAGTCAGTTAATAGCCCGGCGGGTTCGCGAGCAGAATGTATATTCGAGAATTTATCAGCCGGATGTGACGGCGAAAGAATTATCCGGATTAAATCTCAAAGGTCTGATCCTCTCCGGCGGGCCGGCAAGCGTTTATGACAAAGGTGCACCGAAATGTGACGAAAAAATATTTGATTTGGATGTCCCGATTCTTGGAATTTGCTACGGGATGCAATTGGCTTGTCAGGTCTTGGGAGCGAAAATTGTCCCGGCAAAAAGCCGTGAGTACGGGCGGACAAATCTGTCGATTATCGATAGGAGTGATTTGTTTGCAAATCTGCCGGATACCATCACGGCCTGGGCCAGTCACGGCGACCAGGTCGATCAGTTAGGCAATGAATTCACCAGATTGGCAACGACGGACACATGTCCCTTTGCCGCAGTCCGGCATAAAACAAAGAAGTTCTTAGGCGTTCAGTTCCATCCGGAAGTCACCCATACGCCGAAGGGCACGACCATCCTGAAGAATTTCCTCTATGATATCTGCAATTGCAGCGGCGACTGGAAAATGAGCGATTTTGTCGCCGAATCCATCGAAGCGGTTCGTAAGCAGGTCGGCAACGCCAGGGTCATTTGCGGCCTCAGCGGGGGGGTGGATTCCTCCGTCGTGGCGTCACTGGTCCATCAAGCGATAGGGGACAAACTGATCTGTATCTTCGTGGACAACGGTCTGTTGCGAAAAAACGAATGCGAAGGCGTCGTCTCCACGTTTCGTAATCATTTTCATATGGACCTGCACGTTGTTGATTTCTCGAAGCAGTTTTTAACCAAGTTAAAAGGTATTACCGATCCCCAGCAGAAGCGTATCATCATCGGCTCGGAATTTATCGAGGCGTTCAAATCCGAAGCGAAGAAAATTCCCAAGGCCAAATTCCTTGCCCAGGGGACATTATATCCTGATGTCATCGAATCCGGTGCGGAGGCTTCCGCCGCTTCGGTTTCAAAAGATTCAACCGCAGGTGCGGCGAATATTAAGCTGCATCACAACGTCGGAGGCCTGCCGGCTGAATTGGGTTTCGAGCTGATTGAGCCATTGCGTGATTTGTTCAAGGACGAAGTCCGCGTGGTCGGCGAATATTTAGGCCTGCCGGAAGACGTCGTCTGGCGGCATCCCTTCCCCGGACCCGGCTTAGCCGTTAGAATCGTCGGCGAAATTACGCCGGAAAGACTGGAGATACTGCGTGCCGCCGATGAAATTGTTATCGATGAAATCAAATCAGCGGGACTCTATCGAAAGATATCTCAGGCCCTTGCCGTTTTGCTGCCGGTTTCGACGGTTGGTGTGATGGGTGACGAGCGCAGTTACGAAAGCGTGATTGCCGTGCGAGCGGTGGAGACTGCCGATTTTATGACCGCCGATTTTTCGAGGATTCCTCACGAGGTCTTGGGCATCATTGCTAACCGGATTATCAACGAAGTCCGCGGCGTAAACCGCGTCGTTTACGATATCTCCAGCAAACCCCCGGCAACCATCGAGTGGGAATGACGGTAAGCAGCACGCCGCCGTCATCCTGAACGAAGTGAAGGATCTGGTCAGCGAATAATGAACTCACAAACAGGCACCACAGTCTCAAACGCTTTGATTTTTATGCTGTGATTTTGCACTTTTAGTTTTAATTTTTTAATTCTACAACTGGAAATTTCACAGATCAAATCAAATGTCACCCACTTCACTTACTTTATTTGCTCAGTGGCCACAATCAATCGTAATTTAGTGTATTTTGCCAGATTGTAGAAACTCGATTAATCCGTATAAACCTGAAATAAGAATTACCACTACAAAGGCTATTTCTACCCACTTATCGCATGCATCCAATTTTGTTAATGGTCTGAATATTAACAATAATAGGCCGGTTGAGAAGGCTGCAAGAATAGCGAATATATCTATGGCTTTGCTGCCCATCGAAACGATAACAGACATCACAATCATCGTAACAATCATCGTAGGTACTCCAAACATGAGCAAACCAACAATGGGATTGAGCCAGTTTATTTTCAAACGTTTTTCTTGTAAAATAACCTTACCTAAAGTTCTTTCTTTTATTAGATTGGCCAAATCGTCCGTTTCTCTAAATCCATAAAGATGCATCGTTACTGCTGGTTTTTTAGGATATAACCTGACCACAACTACGTTTCCGTTTTTCTTTTCGACCATTTTTATTCTGGTAATATCATCCCACATCAAAATTTGCTGTTTTTTGCCACGCTGTCTGACGAGTTTATCCTCATATATAAGCACTGTAAGTTTTCGTAGTCTTCGGTTAATCAGGAATGTTTCGGCCCCAAAAATAATCCCTACGATTAAAAGAGTTTTACCTACAGCAATTAAAGCCTGCTCTATTCTGAAATTAGAAAAATATAAAGCAAAAACCACAAGAAAAACAGCAAAGATAAAAAAGAAAATTAAAAAACTCCGGTCTCCATCCCTAATAGTTTTTTCTGAATAACTAAATTCCCTCATAATATTCCCTCGTGCCAATAAGCCTTCAAAAAGGTTATAACGTGGTGATGTACAATTCTAACGACTTCTGTCCTTAATTCAACTGGAAGTCTTGCCCATCACTCAATAATCGTCTTTATGCCGGGATCAATTTCAGAATCAGGACACAAGCTGGAAACAAGATTCTGATTTTAAGACTTATTGCTTAACTCGCATGTAGCTTTAACTGCCTGGTCCTCGCTTGCTTTCTATATATGTTCAATGTACATTATTCGAGCAGAATAGGCAAGGAGAAAAGACAGAAGATCTAAGTGAATTTCCCTAAGGGATGCCTAACGGCAAGATAATTAGCGGATTGTCAGTTCATTGTTCGTAGTCTATGAACTTTAAACTCATAACTATGAACCAATTCCAATAGATTTCTCCGCTCCGGCCTCCTTAGGAGTCCTCCAGTCGAAATGACAATTTAAATGTTTTGTAAACCATAGTATTGAGGTATTAGTTAAAGAACAACAGCGACACGTCACCCCGAGCATGGTCGAGGGGTCTAATAGAAATAGCCCCGCGAAGCGGCTTCATTTGAAAAGGCTATTGTTGTTCATACCAATCCTCACTAAGATCGTTCCATTCCGGATTCTGTGAATCGATAAGCTGTACTTTCTTGTCTCTTCGCCATGCTTTAATCTGTTTCTCACGGCGGATAGCCGAAATCGGATCGCCCAAAGTCTCGAAATATAGGAGACGGTCGACATCGTATTTATCCGTAAAGCCCAGAACTATGTGCTACTTGTGCTCATAAATCCTTCGTTTGATATTACTTGTTAAACCTACATAGAGAGTTCCGGTCTTACTGGCCATAATGTAAACATAGAAAGTTTTCACAATTGTATTTTAATAGTGTCAAAGAAGATTTGGAATAAGGAATTTATTAGATTTCTCGACTCCGCTTCACTCCGCTCGAAATGACGTCGGTAGAAATTAAGAGGCACGAGTCACTTGGCTACGCCATAACCTCCACCAAGGCGAGCATATCACGCTTTTTCCATGAGTTTGATGAAGTCGTCGAAGAGGTAGTTCGAGTCGTGCGGGCCGGGTGAGGCTTCCGGATGATACTGGACGGAAAAGGCATTTAACTTCCGGCAGGAAAGTCCTTCGTTGGTATTATCGTTGAGGTTCAGATGTGTGAGTTCCACGTCTTTATCACTAAGCGAATCCATATCGACGCAGAAGCCGTGGTTCTGGCTGGTGATTTCAATCTGTCCCGTTCGCAGGTTCTTGACCGGATGATTAGCGCCGCGATGGCCGAACTTGAGCTTGTATGTTTTCGCTCCGAGTGCCAGGGCCAGAATCTGATGGCCAAGGCAAATCCCGAAGATCGGCACTTTTCCCAGAAGCTGCCGGATGGTTTCAATCGCATAAGTCACCGGGGCCGGGTCGCCGGGGCCGTTGCTTAGAAAAATGCCGTCCGGCTTTTTCGCCAGAACGTCTTTGGATGAAGTTTTCGCCGGGACGACGTGAACTTCGCAGCCGTGCAAACGCAATAGCCGGAGAATATTTTGTTTTATGCCGTAATCGAATGCCACGACCTTATATTTTTTCTCCGGCATGAGCTGCCGGTTCTCTAAAACATCGATAACACCTTTATCCCAGTCGTAAGGCTTTTTAGACGTGACATTTTTGACGATGTCCCTTCCGACCAGGCCGGGATATTGTTCGAGTTTCTTTTTAAGATTTTTAATGCCAAATTCGGTCGAGGAAATAATGCCTCGCATCGCGCCCCGGATGCGGATATGCTTGACCAATGCCCGCGTGTCGATGCCTTCGAGCCCGACGATATTATTTGCTTTGAGATAATCGCTTAACGATTGGCCGTTCCGCCAGTTGCTCGGATAATCGCAGTTTTCCTTGACGATAAAACCGGCGGCGAAAATCCTTCTCGATTCCCAGTCCTTTTTGTTCGTACCGTAGTTGCCGATCAGGGGGTATGTCATCGTAATAATCTGCTCGTGATAGGATGGATCGGTCAGGATTTCCTGGTAGCCGGTCATAGACGTATTGAAGACGACCTCCCCGCACTTCTGGCCCTTGGCGCCGAACGAGGTGCCTTCGAAAACTGTGCCGTCTTCCAATAACAAAATCGCTTTCACGTCTTTAGCTTCCTTTTTTCCGATGATACAATTGTAACGGCTTGACGCCGATTTTCTGCGCTTTCAACGCCTCAATGGCCTTTGCCACTGCGGCGGCGCCCCGGATGGTCGTGACATAGGGGACCTGCCGGTCCAGGGCGGTCCTTCGGATTGAGAACGAATCCAGAATCGATTGCCTGCCGATGGTCGTGTTGATAATCAGGTCAATCTCATCGTTGATAATATAGTCCACGATATTGGGCCGGCCCTGGGTCATTTTCAGGACGAACTCCGAAGGGATATTGTTCCGGATAAACTCGATACACGTGCCCTTTGTGGCGATAATCTTGAATCCCATTCGATGTAACTGCCGGGCAATTTCCACCGCCCTTGCTTTGTCGGCGTCCTTGACACTGAAAAAGACATTGCCGGAGGTCGGCAGGGTATTACCCGCGGCGATCTGCGATTTCGCAAAGGCGATGCCGAAATCATCCGAGATTCCCATAACCTCGCCGGTCGAGAGCATCTCCGGACCCAGGAGCGTATCGATACCGGGGAATTTCAGGAACGGGAACACCGCCTCTTTGACCGAGAAGTGATTCAGCCGCACTTCTTTCGTGAAATCCAGCTCGTCCAGTGTCATGCCGGCCATAATTTTCGCCGCAAGCTTGGCTAACGGCACGCCGATGGCCTTACTGACAAACGGAATCGTCCGCGACGCCCGCGGATTGACTTCCAAAATATAGACCTGGTTGTCCTTGACGGCGAACTGAATATTTATCAGGCCCTTGACTTTTAATTCCAGGGCCAGTTGTTTCGTCTGCTTTTTGACCTGCTCCAGGATTTTTTTGCTGATTGTCACCGGAGGCAGGGAGCACGCGCTGTCACCGGAATGGACGCCCGCTTCTTCGATATGCTCCATGATCCCGCCGATGACGACTCTTTTGCCGTCGCAGATGGCGTCGACATCCAGCTCGGTGGCGTCGTCGAGGAATTTATCGATCAGGATCGGATGTTCTCCGGAGACCTCTATGGCTTCTTCGACGCAGGCCTTGAGTTCTTTCTGGTCGTATACAATCTGCATCGCGCGGCCGCCCAGAACAAACGAGGGCCGGATCAGCAGGGGAAAGCCCAGCTTTTTTGCAATCTTGAGTGTCTGGTCGTAAGTTTTTGCCGTGCCGCTGTAAGGCTGGCGGAGGTTGAGTTTTGTCACCAGCCTGTTGAATCGCTTGCGGTCTTCGGCGTGGTCGATACTGTCCGGGGAGGTGCCGATGATTTTAACGCCGGCCTTTTCCAGCGGCACCGCTAATTTGAGCGGCGTCTGGCCGCCGAACTGCACGATAACGCCGTTGGGATTTTCCTTTTCCACAATGGACATGACATCTTCGTACGTCAGCGGCTCGAAGTACAGCCGATCCGAAGTGTCGTAGTCGGTGCTGACTGTTTCCGGATTGCAGTTGACCATGATGGACTCGACGCCGATTTCTTTGAGGGCGAACGCCGCATGAACGCAGCAGTAATCGAACTCTATTCCCTGGCCGATGCGATTGGGGCCGCCGCCGAGAATGATGACTTTTCTTTTGTTGGTTGGATTCGCCTCGCATTGGGCCTCAAAGGTCGAATAGAGATAGGGAGTCGTCGCTTCGAATTCGGCGCCGCAGGTATCGACGATTTT
>CAZFOQ010000166.1:0-8201 GCA_964520535.1 uncultured Pirellulales bacterium
TACACCGGTATTTGTATCGATACTGAACAGGGCCATATCCGCTCCGCCGGTAATGGAAAACGTCGGGCTGGTCCCATCCGCGTCCGTGGCGGTAACTGTGGTTACGGAAGTCTGGTTCTCGGCGGCATTGACATTGGCCGTTGCTCCTCCGCCGTCGGATGTGATTACCGGAGGATTATCATTAACAGGCGTAATCGTTATCGCAAACGACTGACCGGTGAGTGTATTAGGCTGTTCGGAGATTTCAATGTTATCAACGCGCACATTATCCTGATTGGCATCAATTCCAGCCATCAACATGAAAGTATCGAGTGGAGTTCTGTATGCCATTCTGAAATCAGAACTGCTATAAACCAAACCGTCGTCAACATAGACGTCAAAGCCACCATTGCCGCTATCGCCGCCGGCCGTATCAATCACAAGCTTGATGTTGTACCATTGACCAATATTCAGATATGCGATGTTATCTACAAACACATCACCATCACGTGCATCCAGAGCCACAACATTATTCGAATCACCACCATCATCGGTCGTTACTCTGACATACGGGCCATAATCATCATAAAAACTAATTTCTCCTCCAATTAAAGTCTCCGAAGCGACCAGTCCAAAGGCATTGTCTAAGCCGGTTTCGGCATCCACGTAAACATCAAATGACAATGTTCCTACTGCGTCAATTTCCAGAGGCATGGTTATCGAAAGATCCCTCCAATCTCCTGAACCGTAAGTACTAACATACTGATTGCCACCACCTTCAGCGCTAATATCAGCATAGAAGCTGCCCTCTGTTGTGTTCCATGGTGGGTTAGCAACACTACCAACATTCCCCGTAGCATAGATTTCAAAATCGTCTATCAGATCCGCCAAGCCATCGCCATCAGCCACATTAAAGGTAAAACTGTCAGAGGTCGTTTCACTATCATCATGTACATATACCACCCGGTTGTTGTCAATATCATCCTGAGTAAAACTGGTGATCGCCAAGCCCGGGTTGGTCGTTAGTTCCAACTGACCGTTGGCCAAACCGCCGGTCACCGTGTAGATGACACTTGTGGCCGGCTGCTCAGCGTCATCGTACCGCAATTCCGTATTACTGATCGTATCGGTGCCGCCCTCGGCAACCGTTGAGCCGGTATTATTAACCTGTGTTGGGGCGTTGTCGTTGACATCGGTCACCGTCACCGTTATCGTTTGTGAGTCGGTTCCGCCGTTGCCGTCATCGGCCGTGACTTCCACAACATAGTCATTGTCCGTATTACTGTCGCCGGGATTTTCATAGTCAGGGGCGGCGTTAAAGGTCAAAACGCCGGTGTTCGTATCGATACTGAACAGTGCTGCATCCGCTCCGCCTGTAATACTGAATGTCGGCGTATCACCATCCCCGTCCGTTGCCGTCACAGTGGTTACTCCTGTCCGGTTCTCGGCTACGTTGACCGCCGCGGTATCCCCGCCACCGTCACTGGTGATCACCGGAGAAAGGTTACCTTCCACACTACACAACGTTAAGGCTGCATTCCGTTCAGCAGTTGTATCCAGATTAATGTCCGCCCCCTCTAACAGCAAAGCTGCTGTCGCCTGAGTAAGCCCTGTACCTCCCAGGTCAGTTTGAGTAACAGTTAACACAGCGAAATCCTGATCGGTTACCTCAATCGGGCTGCTGCTTCCTACTGAACTATCTGTTGATTCCAATCCAAAAATGATTTGACCAGCGGTCAGTGTCGTCCCGCCGAGGATAATGTCCTCCTCAACTAGTTCGAGTGCATCGATCCCATTGTTAACAGCACCCAGGTCGATGTCGGCAGCGTGAATCAGCACGGAGTGCGTTGTGGACGTCGTTCCCAAGCCTGTACCGGTCACCTCAACATACCGGATATCCCGGACTCCAGACGCTGTCATCAGGAAATGTCCGGCGGTGACGGTATAATCACCAATGAGCGTGTCCTGCTCAATCAACGTAAGTGAACCGATTCCTTGGCCGATTGGATTCTCCAGCAGTCGGTACCAGTCGCCGGCGCTGAAGTCACCTAAAGTCGTTGGCCGAAACACTAAAACATTGTCCGAGTTTGCTGTAAAGCCGCCGACGGTCTCAGTCTGCGCAAATGTCACTATGACGTCGCCGGCCAACAACTGAAAGCTTGGGGACGACCCCACTAATACGTCCTGTGTCACATAGTGCAGTGATGATACGGAGGCATTGCCGTCCGAGACCATGGCATCGAAATCAATGGCCGCCGAAAACGTGCCATTGGTCGTGCCCGGTTCGAGATCGAAATTGGGATCGCCCAGTTCAATTACCGTACCACTGGTCCAGTCCGTGATGCCGGGCGTTCCGCTGCCGGAGACGTCTTGTTCCGTTGCCATCCATAGTGTCAAGTCACTTGACGCCGTGAAGGAAAGTTGTACATCATCCAATCCTATCCAGCCTTCACTGCCGTCGGTATTCTCAAATTCGATACCGAGATTGTGGCCAACCGCGGCCAGCACATCATCGGAGTCGAATGTAAGCGTGAATTCACCCCAAGTATCAGTGGACAGAGAATATGTCGCACTATCAATCTCTGTTCTTGTACCACCGTCGTCGTAATAAAGGCGCATCATCAACTCACCGGAAGTCCCCGTTATTTTGGCATCAACCTTCAACTCATAGGTCTGGCCGGCAATGATCACATGATCAGTCAATTGCCACACAGAGGGATCAAGGTTCCATAGATAGGCTCTCCAGGATCCTTCAGGTACATCCCAGTCCTCCACGCCGGAATCGCTGGCTACTGAGTCACTGCTCCAACCGGGCACGTTTTCCCAGTCAAACTGTTTGACCGTACCGGGCAGTTCAAAACCAAAGTTGGTCCCCGTAATCACAGGGTTGTATTCGAAGGCACCGATGTCAGGCGATGCATCTCGGGTATATCCCCGCTGGTCATCAGAGGGAGCCCCGGTGGCTGATCCCTGGTCGATCGCCGTGCTGGACGAGTGCAGGGAATGGGTCATCGTAGGTCCGCCATTATCGGCCAGGGCATTCAACAGGGGATCCACATCCAGCCGATCACTGACATCAAAACCATCCGCTCCCCCGGCTGTATCGCCAATAATATTATTCCCGAGACTATTGAATGTCCCGGCTATATCTGGAGCCGAGCCACCGCTGGTATTGCCAGCGATGATCGTATTGCGAATGGTCATTCCGCCTGCGGAGACACCGCCTATATAATCCGTACCGCTATTGGCCGTGACGGTTACATTTTGCAGAGTGGCTGCTGCCGCGTTGTGATAAATGCCTCCCCCCGTATCCGCAGCGTTTCCGCTGATGGTAACATTGGTCAATGTTATATCGCCTGCTATCTGATTTGCAATTCCGCCCCCGGTTTTGTTATTTTGGATAGCGTTATTATTATCAATGAGCGAATTGGTTGCGACAAACGTTCCGAAGTTGATTACCCCGCCGCCGTCATCATTGGCCGAATTGCCTGTAATGAGCGAGTTGCTTAAGGTCAGCGAACCTGCATTATAAAAGCCGCCGCCGCCTTCATTGCCGCTGGTCTCGTGGTTATCGCTGACAATGCAGTCACTGAGGGTAACATCCGCGGCCGATTCGATCCGCATGCCGGCCCCTCCGTTGTTGGTCACCGCTCCGTCCGTGATGGTAATATTCTGGATCTCAATCACTCCGCTGATAGCGTGAAACACACGGTCAATCGCATTGGCATCAATAATCGTCGTGGATGCATCTGCACCGACAATCGTCACATCATCATCAATATCCAGGTCCCCGGTGGCGGCCGAATTCTCTCCCGTGCCTGTAATGGAAAGTTGATACGTCCCCGCGGGCACGGAAATTACATCAGCTCCGGCCGTATTGTTGGCCGCAATTATGGCCTCTCGCAGTGAAATCTCACCATCGGTTCCCGGATCAGCAATCAGGGCAGCAATAGACAAGGTATCCCCGTCGAGCACGTCATTGGTCGTCGTTGTCGATACCGTAGCAAGAAGTCCCTGCCATTGGGCTTGTGTCGTCACATTGAGTGCTACGGCCGTTTCGAGCCGACCGATCTTGTATTCCAGAATCCAGTCCCCGCCCAGCAGAGTGTTGCCTGTTTTGTCTGTGCTTGCTGCCACATCGGCTCCAGTTATGTTGCCGATGGTTTCGAGTAGAGTACGCCCATCTTCTCCTGCGGCCAGGTCGCAGCCATAAAATAACAAGTCCGCATCGGCCGACAACGCCCTGCTCCATGTTTGAATCTGTTCTTTATACTCTCCAAGGTTATTTAAGCTTAAAGATGTACTGCCCAGTTTCAGTTCCCCGCTGGTGGCATGTGAAAGAATATGAACTGCATCTACATCTTCGTACTCAGCCAGAACTTCGCTAATCTGCTCGATACCGTTGAGGTTACTGTCCAGAACTATAACCTCTATATTACGTGTGTCATTGTTGGAGGCTAATATGTTTCCTATTAATCGCTGATAGTCAGGGGCATTAGAATCAATAAAAACAATTTCCTGTCGTGTCACTTCGGCTGTGTAGCATGATAAGGTGTTGTCATTTGAATACGACTCTATCGCTATATCATTGATATCCTCATGAATTGTAAATAAAGTTTGGCCGTTCGTGCTGGTTTGTATGTCTTGAGAGTCGTAACCATCCTCTGGGATGAATATGTTCTGATTGATGTGGTTGATATCAATTAAAATGTCCGCTTCGCAAACCACTTCGTACCGGTTGTAGGAATTTTGTGGAGGATAATCGACTGCCGTGAGGGGTAATCCTGCAGACAGTAGTACGCGAGGCTCAAGTGGCTCTAAAACAAAATTCTGTAGACCAGTGAAATTTCCCTTGCTCTTCAGTGAGCTACCATAAAGACATGTCACAATCCGATGCCAGGTTTTTTTTATGGCTGTGTTCATTACAGTGTCTGGGATAACTGTATTGATAGGGAACTCTCTCCTAAGTCTGCAACTAGCACGTTAAAATAAATATCGGTCAATATATGTTCCTGGTTTATCACAAAGCTATTAAGACTGTTACTGCAGGTGAAGCAACGTGATAGATAATCCAAACGGGTATTGCCGGAGAGCGGCATTGAGGGGATGTTGCAACAATATAGTTGATTTACTTATCGGAAGTTTGCATTCTCGCATGCAGCGATTTTAAAAAATTGTCCGTGAATCGGAAGATTCTGAGACTAAATAATTATCTGTTGATAACTCACTATATATAAAATATACAACAAAAGCAACCAGAAACAAGAAATACTGTTTATTAGTCTCCGATAATTGTCATTAGAAATGTATTGTTTTATGCAAGATATTCGTGATTCCACCTCGCTTTGAGCAATGAGACTTTGCCTAATGTTCTGGACTTTTAATGTTCATTTATCAATTCCTGATGATTTCCTATTGGAGTAACAAAGCAAAAATTACGATAAGTGGATATGTCTATTTTTAGGTTGGCTGTTCAGCGTTGAACACAATGTGTTGGGAAAGGGGTAAATCTCTGGGACAACATCGGAGCAGACTTTGATCGGAGCAGACTTTGAAAAGATTAGACACAAAAACACATATAAGTATCGGCCTTGTGGGCATAACAATGACGATTCTCTTTACAGCAATAGGGCTCGGTTTGATTCGCAGCTCTTATAGTACGCACTTGGAAGCCAGGGCAAAGCTATGTGAATCCTTGGCCATCCAGTTTTGCATGGATTCACAAAAAAAGCAAATCAGAATGTTCAAGGCTCTAGCGCCTATTATCGTTCGTAGGAACCAGGATATTCTCTCGATGGGTATCAGGAGGACCGATGGTCGTTTGTTGGCAGCGACGGACAATCACGGATCATTTTGGAAGGATATACCTGCCAACCGGTCAACAGAAACCCATGTAAAGGTACCGCTTTTTCAAGGAAATAAACAATTTGGAATAATTGAAATATGTCTGACTCCGTTGAATTCCGACGGCATTCTTGGGCTCCTTCGCCGATTTCACTTGCCTCTTGTTTTATTTATGGCGGTCTCAGGATTTGTAGCTTATTGGTTATACTTGAAAAAGGTGCTTCGTCACCTGGATCCTTCATCAGTAGTTCCAGATCGAGTCAGAGCCGCACTTGATACTCTTTCAGAAAGTGTTGTTATAACTGATAGTAAAGAACAGATTGTTTTGGCCAATGAGGCATTCACAGAAATCACAGGCCAACCTATATCGTCACTTCTTGGATGCAGATTGTCGTTGTTGCCATGTATTAAGAAAAGCTTGGAACAAAGACCGCGTGACTTTCCCTGGGGAAAAGCACTTCACCAAGGGATAGCAGAGAAAGGCATACCCCTTGTTCTGGAAAGCCAATCTGGCGAGGTTTGCAGCTCGATAGTTAATACTACACCGATTCCGGGGTCGGATGGAAAGCAAAAAGGCATAATGGCAAGTTTCACAGATGTTACCGAACTTGAACAGAAAAACAAGGCACTTGTCGAAACATCGCGCCTTGCGGGAATGGCTGAGGTAGCTACTGACGTATTACATAATGTTGGCAACGTATTGAATAGCGTTAATGTCTCTACAACCTCGATAAATGAGAACTTGTCTGGCTCACAACTACCTAATGTTAAGAAAGTTGCTGAAATGCTCTCAGAACACATCGATGATATCGGAACTTTTCTCACCAAAGATTCTCGAGGAAGACACATACCTAATTACCTCATAAGGATGACAGAAACGTTACTCAATGAGCAGGCTAATCTAAGGGAGAAGGTCCAGTCTATCAAAGCGAATATCGATCACATTAAAGAAATTATCAGTATGCAGCAATCTCATGCACGAATTGCAGGTTTTCAAATGGAGTCATCTCTTGTCGAGGTTGTGGAAGATGCTATTCAAATCAACCAGGCTGCTCTGGAACGCTGTGAGATCTCGGTAGTAAAGGAGTTTGGAGAAGTCGGTATTGTCACTATCGATAAGCCAAGGGTCTTGCAGATAGTGATCAACCTGATTCGTAATGCGAGCGAGGCACTGGCCGCCAGCAGCCAAAAAGACAAGCTGCTTACCGTAAGATGCTACAAACATGAGGAAAAGTCGCTGCGAATCGAGGTACTCGACAATGGAATTGGGATCCCTTCAGAGTGCCTCACAAAAATTTTTCAACATGGCTTCACAACTAAAGATAAAGGACACGGCTTCGGGCTGCATAGCAGTGCGCTGGCTGCCCACGAAATGGGCGGCTCGCTCTCTGCTCATAGTAAAGGTTTGGGACACGGAGCCAAATTTATACTTGAGTTTCCCTTGAAACTCGAAAGGACAAAACATGAAGCAGGAAAAACAACTCAATCGACGAATATTAATTATTGACGACAATCAGAACATTCACCAGGACTTTCGTGAAATTCTTGAGAGCAAGGCCGATTGCGCTGTCGATTTGGCTGAAGCCGAAGCGGCGATTTTTGGCACTGCATTAAAATCTTCTGTTCCAGAAGGTTTTGAGATCGCCTCGGCATTCCAAGGAGAAGAAGGCTTGGAAATGCTTCGAACTGCAGCAGAAGATGGTCGTCCATATGCATTGGTATTTGTTGATATGCGCATGCCGCCGGGCTGGGATGGTCTCAAAACAATAGAGCATATTTGGCAAATTGATCAGAATGTTCAGATAATCATCTGCACAGCATATTCAGATTATTCCTGGGGAGAAATAATCGAACGGCTCGGAATATCCGACAACCTTCTGATTCTGTTAAAGCCCTTTGATATCGCCGAGGTGGCACAACTTGCTGCGGCTCTTACGAAAAAATGGAATCTGGCCAGGCAGGCGTCCTTAAAGACCGAACAATTAGAGCAAATGGTGAAAGAGCGAACGAATGAACTCATGGATGCTAATAACCAGCTTACTGAAATGCTCCAAAAAATTAAAAATATCAACCAGGAACTGAAGGATTTCGCCTCCATAGTCTCGCACGATTTAAAGGCGCCGCTGCGCGGTATTAAGACCGTGGCCAATTGGATCTTAGACGACTGCCGAGACAAGTTTGACCAGGAGGCATATGAACAGATGAACCTGCTTTTAAGCCGGGTAGAGCGGATGTATAACCTGATTGATGGTGTCCTTCGATATACGAAAGTTGGTTGGATTGAAGAAGGGCAGATTCAGGTTAGTCTGGATAAGTTTGTCCTGGAAGTCATTGATATGGTTGTTCCGCCGGAAAACATTGAAGTGACCGTCGAAAGC
>CAZFOQ010000167.1:0-8039 GCA_964520535.1 uncultured Pirellulales bacterium
TCCTCGGCTCAATTGCGACAATATCACTTATCGTCGGCGGCATCGGAATTATGAACATTATGCTGGCCACCGTCAGCGAGCGGACGCGTGAGATCGGCATTCGCCGTGCGCTCGGTGCCAAGAAACGCGATATTATCGTTCAGTTCCTCTCAGAAACTCTGATCTTGACATCATCCGGGGGTCTCCTGGGGATCGCCTTAGGTTCTCTTCTGCCAATGTTGGTAACTCATTTCGGCCGGATGCCCACTATCATTACTGGAAGCTCGCTGCTATTGGCCTTTGGAATCAGCGGAGCAGTAGGGATAATCTTTGGTATGTATCCGGCCTACCGAGCCGCCAACATGGATCCGATTGAATCCTTGCGGCACGAATAAGTCACCCTGTGAAAATCGTCCCATCAACACCCTATCGTCTCCCGGTCTTAACGTCTCGCCACCTTCCCCCAGGCAGCCACAGCGGCCCAGCGAATGTCTTCGTTACCGGACTGGACTGGAGAGTTGGCCGTTGGCGATATCCGTTCGCCAAACTCAATCGTACGCTGATCCACCCACTTGTGATATTCACTGTGACCGTCTGCAAAAGAAAAGGTCGTGCCGTCACCGTGTCGGACCGGCGGCGGGTCCCACCACCTCTCCTCATGAACTTGCACCGTCCAGCCACCCATCGCTGCGGGACTTGTGCCCCCGTCGTCGAGGAAAACTATCCGATAGGCCGGTTCGGGAATGTCCATTCGTTTCTTAATCATCTCCGCGTCCATGTCGGGCCAGTCCTTACAATTCATAGAATCCACCACAGCATAAGTACGGAATACTTTTTCCTGCTCGCGAGTACGGGCAATCTTGTTGACTGACGGGCACTTGTAAATTTTCAAGTTCTTACAGTACGACCACAAGGCTCCATCGAGGATAGCATCTCTTTTCTGACTCTCAGTTACCCCGGCCTGCCAGTTTTTGAGCACCCAGGGAGTTTCGTTAATATGAATGTTGGTGTACTCTCCGGTATCCCCGTTGACAAGTTTATCGTCGTTGTTATCGGCGTACATAATCCAGGCTAATGTCAACTGCTTGAGATTGCTCAGGCAGATGGACCGTTGGGCCTGCTCCTTCGCCCGATTGAGAGCCGGCATCAAGATGGACATCAATAACGCAATGATTGCGATGACCACTAAAAGTTCAATTAGTGTGAATCCTGTTCTGCGCATGATCTTACCCTTCGAATGCTGTGCACAAAAAGATTTGTCCAAAGACACCATTTGGCCGAGATATACCAGCTCAGTTGTCATGAAGACCCCTGTATTAACAATTATTTATAATAGTAGATCTTCGCTCAAATTTCAACAGTTTTATTACATCTTTTCTCATGCTGAGCCGCAGGCGAGGCATCCAGCAAACCTGGCTCGGTTTCTTTTTTCACTTGAATAACCAGATCATTTGGTCTATATTTCCAACAGCGGCGGCATACATTTTGCTGATAGAAGAAAAGCTTTACATCGGATTATCAATGCTGTTATTATCCATTATTCTGTTTGGCGTTGTGGGATTTCTTATCTGGCTTCATGCGTTTTGCGATTTACCTCATGACTGGTAGAGAGAAAAAGTTCGGTTGTCATATAAGTTACAAAGTAGTAATCGAGTCAATCCTGGTCTGCGGACTCATTTTATTTTCTTCGTGTACTCACTACCAGTGCGACCCCACTTATGTTGGTCCAAGGCCCAGAAGTGCGGAAATGCTGGAGTATTACAGCTATCCCAAACAGGATATCCAAGCCAAAGTTGAGAAAATTGGTGAAAAGAAACAGTATGTTATTGATAGAATCGAGTTCCCTTCTGCAGTGAATATCTTCGGAACGGAGAATATAAAGATTGACTACTACCGGCAGAAAAAGCCCGGAAAATTTCCAACCGTGCTTATTCTTCCGATATCCGGCGGAATAGATTTTTCCGTTAAAAGTTTTGCCCGCCGTTTTGCATCCGGTGGTTTTAACTGTGCTGCCGTACACAATAGGGAAATTGATCTGGAGGAAACCGAGAGTGCAGAAGAGGTTGAAAATTATTTCAGGCAAACAGTTTTGGATAACAGGCAGGCACTGGACTACTTGATCGAAAGACAAGAGGTCGATGAAAATAAACTCGGCTGCCTGGGTTTAAGCCTTGGGGGCATAAAGGCAAGCTTAGTGTCCGCCGTGGATGAAAGACTGAAGTGTAGTGTATTAGGTCTTGCCGGCGGCAGTATTGCGGATATAGCTGTTCTTTCCAGAGAGAAAGACATGAAAGACTACATCAAAGAGCTTATAGAGAACGGGGCCAGCTCTGAAGATATACGTACGGAATTGTCTGACAAGGTGGCAACAGACCCTCTAAAATTGGCCGGACATATAGATGCCAGAAATGTCTTAATGTATATTGCGGCGTTTGACAGAGTTGTCCCGAGAAAGTGCGGCGACAGATTGTGGGAAGCGATTGGCAAACCGGAGGTGATTTATCTGCCGTCCGGTCATTATAGTTCGTTTCTCTTTTTACCTTATGCCGAGGCGAAATCTCTGAATTTCTTCAAAAAGAAATTTGAACTGTAATAACTGTTTTTCACCGTCAAACCTACACTCGCAGCTTTTTGTTGAGTCAACATTCGTTTCATAAATGTGTAGGATGGTCTCTAAGCCGCAGCTATTGCATAGGTGATCACTAAAACAGAAATCCAAACGATATCGCTGGATGACAACATTGACAGGAGCAGATTAGGTTCACATAATGATTCGGAAAATAGAACCTATTCAAGGAGAAACTTTATGTTATTAAAACATGATCACAAACAACCTGTAATCTGCATTCAGGCGATATCCCGAACCGCTTTTTTGAGCCTCTTGCTAATTATGCTTTGCTTGTCCAGCCCAGCTTGCGCGAAGCAGAAAGAAGATTCTCCGCCAGTCGAACAAGCTGCTGTTTCCGAAATCTCGAATCCCCTGATCGAACAACGCGCCGACCCCTGGTGCATGCGTCACAGTGATAGTCACTACTACTTTATTGCCACTGTCCCGGAATACGACCGGATCGAACTGCGTCGTGCGACCACCGTGGCCGGTTTGGCCAGGGCCGAAGCCAAGGTCATCTGGCGAAAACACGAAAAAGGCCCGATGAGCTACCACATCTGGGCGCCGGAGATTCATTACATCGACGGCAAGTGGTATATCTATTTTGCCGCCGGCCGGGCCGAGGACATCTGGGCCATCCGCATGTATGTCCTCGAATGCACCGCCGCAAATCCGCTCGAAGGCAAATGGGTCGAAAAAGACCAGCTCAAAACAAATTGGGAATCGTTCTCGCTCGATGCCACGACGTTCGAACATCATGGCGTCCGCTACCTCGTCTGGGCACAAAAGGACCCCGAGATTCGCGGCAACACAAATCTTTATATCGCGAAGATGGATACGCCGTGGTCCATTGCAGGCAAGCAGGTAATGATTACCAAGCCGGAATATCCCTGGGAAATAATCCTTTACTGGGTCAACGAAGGCCCCGCCGCCCTGATTCGCAATGGTCGAGTCTTTATCAGCTATTCGGCAAGCGGCACAAATCATAACTACTGCATGGGCCTGCTGACCGCCGATGAGAATGCCGATTTGCTCGATGCGAAATCATGGAAGAAATCGCCGTTGTCGGTTTTTAAGAGCAGTGAAGCCAACAGCCAATACGGCCCCGGACACAACAGCTTCACCGTCTCCGAAGACGGCAAGACCGACCTGCTTGTCTATCACGCCCGCAATTATAAGGAGATCAAGGGTGATCCGCTTCGCAATCCGGACCGCCACACACGCGTCCAGCCGCTTCGCTGGAAACCCGACGGCGCGCCGGATTTCGGCGAACCCGTTCCCGATGGCCCGCTGCCTGAATAGTTCGATAGGAAAAACTTAACATGGTTGAGGGACTATTACTTTGCCTGCTGACGCTGATTGCCTCCGGAGTGGGTACGGCGACAGGATTCGGGACTTCCACGATTATGATTCCGGTTCTGAGCCTTTTCGTGCCGTTGCCGGTCTCGCTGCTTTTCGTGGGGATAATCCATTTATGCGGCGATATCTGGAAGGTCATTCTGTTCAAAAGGGGGCTTGATTGGAAGCTGATTCTTTGCTTCGGTCTTTCCGGCATTGCCGCCAGTTTTCTTGGTGCATCTCTGTCGTTTTACGCCGAAGGTATGCCATTGAAAAAAGTCCTGGGAGCGTTCCTTATCCTCTACGTCATTTTTCTTTTCTTCAAGCGGCAGTGGGCTTTACCAAAGACCGCGGGTACTGCCGTCTGTGGTGGCATTCTCTCGGGGCTTTCCGCAGGATTCTTTGGTGTCGGCGGTGCCATTCGGGGAGCTTTTCTGGCAGCATTCAATTTGCCCAAGGAAGTGTATGTGTTCACGTCCGGCCTGATTGCGCTGTTTATCGATGTGACCCGCGTATCACGTTACATTTGGGGAGGAACAACTCTGGAAGAAAACCTGCTGCTTGCACTGATTGCCTGCATTCCGGTCTCCTTTCTTGGCGCCTACGCGGCGAAGAAATTTTTGGACAGACTGCCGCAGAGATACTTCCGTGTCTTTGTGGGTATTTTTCTGGCTATTGTGGGAGCCAGGTTACTGATCTGGTCATGAAGTTGACAAGTGACTGATAATTTAATGTCACCATTACAACATAATCAAACACTGGGGGATACATATATCACTCGCAGAGCATTTATTTTGCTTCAGGACTTATAGTGCCAGCCACAGAGACATTGAGGTTCTATGTGTTGTCGCCTACAAGCGGCCTGATGGTATCTACCTGAAAGAACACGAGGTACTTATTTGAATCATCGTCAGGGTCACAAATCTCCGGTTGTTTCTTTATAAACGTTTCCACTAAGGACGTGTTGGTTTCCTCTCATATTTTGGTCAGATACAATCTTTTGCCAGCATACCCTTCGCCTTTTTCAATGAACATATAGGCAGCGTGCGGATTGGATTTAAGGTTTTGGTGGCTGAGGCGCTCCCTCATTATAAATGCTATTGTTGATTCGTCGACAACTTCCGGTCCGGCGTAAAGGGCAAGATCTACCATTCCATCAGAATTGGTTGTAGCCAAAATACCAAGACCCTGTACGTTCTTAAAATAGTCGAACAAATTCATAGCTAACAACTCCATAATGTTATTTGGTCTTTTTAATATTATCCACAGGTGCCGGTTATGTATCATGATACTCGACCTTTGCTTGGCTTGCAATAAACGCTCGGAAATTACACTAATTATAAAAAAATCCCAAGTTTGTATATCATGAGAAATCGCAACGTAATTTTATATTGCTCTAATAAACATCTAAAATCTGCAAAATTTACGGATATTATGCTTGACAGAAACATAGTTTATCAATTATCAGTATGCAAGCGAAGCCGGATATTCTCGATGTGAAATAGCTTGAATTCTTGTTAGGTATTCATGGTTTCCGGTCAACGCACGAGGATGTGATTGGGTAAAGGAAAGAGTTGGAGGAAGGTAATGCGGCATGAGAAGGAGGAGCGGGATACAGCTACTGACCGACAGGTTCCACAAATAAAATGTTCTCTGTCTTTTTCATCCGATTTATAAAACTTAGCTCTTATTCTTAATTTAATAATCAGAGTGAAAAGAACATGTAATGAAAATTAAATGGTTCATATTTCCCGTAGCGATGCTGAGTCTGATTACTACAGGTTTGGCCCGAGCGGATTTTTTATACGCCATCACTTTTGATGAGGAGTTTCTTTCCATTAATCCGGCTACCGGTGCAGGGACACTCATTGGAATGTTGGATAGCTCGATGGATGCGTTCGGTCTTTCGGATCGGGGTACGGTGATCTATACGTTTGACCAGAACGCAAACAGAATACGACAACTGGATCCTGCAACCGGTCATACTTTGGCAGCCATTGATGTTGGTATTGCTACAATAGGGGAGGGAAGTATTGCTTTCCGCGACGATGGTGTTGGTTTTCTGACTCGAAGTTTTGCTTTGACAGGTACGTTGTGGAGTTTTGATCTCAGCGTACCAAGCTCAACGACCATCGGCATCTTAAATCCGGGTATGGATGGGCTTGATTTCAATGCAGATAATGTCATGTATGGGCTGAGCCAGACGTTCTGCAACCTGTACACGATAGATCCGACAAATGCCGCAACAACTTTTATCGGACCTACCGGCCTGACAAGTCAGAATGTTCTGGGTGCACTGACATTTTCCTCGGACGGCACACTATACTCTGTGCTTAACAATGCTCTCTACACACTTAATCCCGGCACAGGCGCCGCCAGCCTGATTGGTCCAATCGGTTTCAATGAGGTATCAGGACTTACTGCCGTCACTCCCATACCGAATGCTATCCTGCTTGGGAGCATTGGTATAGGTCTGGTTAGCTGGTTGCGAAGACGTAGAGCACTGTAACTTACCGTTGTAGAATTGGAACTTGCTCACGAATTAGCGAAGAATAAATTGATATTACCCATCAGGGAGTCTTGGTATAAGCGTTGCCGAAGTGTCCAACATTCCATTAATATAAAAATATGCCGATTCACTGCTGCTAAACTCATTAAGGTTGATAGAGCCTTTGAATAGACTGGTTGTCCATCAAAGCATGGGCGAGAACATCCGTATTATCGCCATGGAGATCGCTGCGAGCAGCGCCCCATGTCCCTGTGGTACTCAGGTTGGGGTGCAGGTTCGTGCAGGTGATCTATTCCTGCCAAACGAGATGCACGACACCAAGGTTATCCACAGCTATCGCCGGATTATGTTGGGAAGATGCCGTAGTGCCGGGTTGATTCACAATCAAATCTTCGCCGAATACCTTACCCTCATCCGAACTCATTGAATAGTAGATGTTGGCTTGCCCAGACTGATCTCGAAAGTCCTCCCAGACGATATGCACGAGTCCCTGTCCGGCTGTTGCTATGGCCGGTTTTGCCTGGTGGGTCGATATAGTGACTGCATCATCAACCATGACATCATTCTCGAATGTCTTGCCGCTATCCATACTTTTTGCACAATAGATGTTGCCTAATTCCGTATTGTCCCTGTAATCCTCCCAGGCCACGTAGACAATGCCCTTGTCGTCCACGGCTACAGCGGGACGTATTTGGCGATGTGTAATAGTAATCGGGTCATCAACCATCAGGTTCTCTTCAAAAGTCTCACCGCCATCAGTGCTCCGCGCGCAGTATATGTCACCCAAATGTGGAGCGTTCCTGTAGTCTTCCCAGACGATGAACAAAGTCTCAAGAGGGTCTACAGCAATAGCCGGATTGCACTGATGCGTCGTATCCGTAAAGATATCGTCGATCCGTGTGTCTGTGCCGAACGTCTGTCCTCCGTCGGTGCTCTTGGCATAGTAGATATTCCCCAGTTCGGCGTTGTCCCTGTAGTCCTCCCATGCTACGTGGATAGTCTCACGGCTGTCAACTGCTATCACAGGATTGATTTGCCGGCTGGTGATAGTTATCGGGTCATCCACGCACACATCGTCACCAAATGTCATGCCGCCGTCGGTGCTCTTTGCGTAATAGATATCACCGAGTTGAGAATCACGTCTGTAATCTTCCCAAACCACATGGATGATCCCGTCGCTGTCCACGGCGATTTTCGGTTTTGCCTGGTGGGTCGAAACCGTTAATGCGTCATCAACCATGACGCTCTCCCCAAAGCGACGACCACCATCGGTGCTCTTGGCATACATGATATTCCCCAAGGATGGATCCGTTCTGTAGTCCTCCCAGACCACATGGATTATTCCCTGATCGTCTACGACTATTGCCGGATTAATCCGTGGAGCCGGTTCAGCGGAAGCATCCTCTATTAATGCCCCTGGTTCAAAGACCGTTCCGTTATCAATCGATTTCGAATGATGGATCTGACCCGTTGGCAAAGCTGATCCGGGCGCAGTAATGATCTCACCGAACTGTATTTGGATGCCACCCTCCAACTCGCCATTGATGTACCCTTCCACATCGATGGTCGGCACACCACCGCCTACTCTCTGCAAGATATCTGCCA
>CAZFOQ010000168.1:0-7827 GCA_964520535.1 uncultured Pirellulales bacterium
ATTATCCATTCAGGTGTCGAGGCCCCTGCCGTAACACCGGCTATATCTTTACCGAAAATTGCCTTTCTATCAAGTCCATTCCAATTTTGCAAATGAAACGTTTCGCTATTTTCTTTTTTGCAAAGGTCAGCCAGTCTGCGCGTATTGGCGCTTTCCATGCCGCCGAGCACGAACATTACATCCACCTGTTTGCACAATTGTACAGCGGACTGCTGTCTCTTTATCGCCTCTTCACATAAGGTATTGATTACTTTCAATTCCTTGAATCTGCACCGCCCTATAGCGCCAAGCATCCTGCCAAAATGCTCCGGACTCTGCGTGGTTTGACAAACAATGCCCAACCTGGCATCCTCAGGCAGCTTATGCAAATCCGACTCGTCGGCAATCACAACAGCATCTTTGACGCAGCCCATAACCGCCTGGATCTCAGGATGATTTTCGTCACCAATAATTACGACTTTATAACCATCCCTCTCGAACTCCTCGGCTATGTGCTGCACCCTTTTAACCAGCACACACGTGGCATCAACAATATTAACGCCCTTTTCTTTTAGCTTCGCTATTTGCTGCGGGGCGGCGCCGTGAGAACGGATAAGGACCGTCCCTGACTGAATCTGCTCCACTTGACTTACGGTTTTCAGCCCGGCTTGTGCCAGCCGCTCAACCATGTCCTTGTTATGAATGATGGAGCCGAGACTGTAAACATCATCTTCCAGTGCTAATACTTTTTCGGCAATACTGATAGCGTTTTTAACACCGTGACAGAAGCCGCATTTTTCCGCAACTATAACTTTCATAAAAGCTAATCTAAATAGACTTTGGTTTCAGGACAGCCTCATACCCTTCTTTCACTTCTGTGGCAGTCCCAAGGGGGACACCTCTCGGTGCAGCATTTCGATGTCCTTGAACATCACGTGCATCTCTTGTCCGCCGTGCAGTTGAAGTGCCAGATGGCCTTTGAGACGCCCCTTATCATTTTTCAATTCCGCCGTCTTTAGGCCGTTGACATGCACTACGATGCGCCCGCCGTGGGCCGAAACCGTCATCTCGTTCCACTCCTGCGGTTTGAACCATCGGGCCACGTCTTCGGCGGTGGGCTGGACCACCCAGGCCCTGCCGCCGGTCTCGTACAGTCCGCCCACGTCATTGCTCGCATCTATCTCGGCCTGGAAGCCATGAACTCCCACTCCGCCTCCTACTTCGTCGGCGCGAAAGTATAAGCCGCTGTTGCCCTTCAGTGCCTTGAACTTCAGTCTTACGGTAAAGTCACCAAAGCTGCGGTCGCTTACTAACAGGCCGTGACGACTTTCACTGCTGGCACTGGTGCCGACAATGATACCGTCGCTGACCTGCCATTTACCGCCGGGAATGGTGTGCCATCCTTGAAGCGTCTTTCCGTCGAAGAGCGGCTTCCAGACATGTCGTCCAAGGTCTTTGATGCGGATGTTCCGCCAGCGTACCTCCAGAGGTTTGTCACTTCTTACGCTGTGCACCTGCAGACCGATGAAGCCGGCCTGGTCGACAGGGTCCCTCAAATCGGTACACGGCACACCGTTTACCCAGGTCTTAATCGAATCGCCGATGCAGGCAATGCGAAACTTGTTCCACTGGTTGTCCTTAAAGGCCTTGCTGGCTTTGGCATTTTCCCTCGCATTGTACAGCCACATACTTTTTCGTGCCTCGTCCCATACGCCGCCGGAGCTGCCGGTCTGCTCGCTGGATATCTCAACCTGGTATCCGTAAACGTGCCCCGCCTTGTGGACCGCCTTGACCTTTTTATCGCGCCTCCACACTTCCAGCGTCGTATCTTTTTTGTAAGCGTGGCTGCGAATCTGGACGCCGGAATTGAGCCGGGGGTCGCATTTTACGTCGAATTCGAGGATGAAGTCGCCATACTGCTTCTTGGTACAGAGGAACGTATTGGGGCTGCCTTCGACGGTGGTTCCGACAATCACGCCATCTTCGACACGATACTTTGCGAAACCGCCGCAGACCTCCCACCCGTCCAGAGTCCTGCCATCGAAGAGATTCTTCCAGCCGCTGCCGCCAACTTTCGCACGTGAGCTCGTACAGCTAATAGCGACAAGAAGCAATGCCGCCATCACCAAAACAATCAATTTTCCTGAACAGCTTTTCATAGTTACACCTTCCTTTCTAAAAATTGTTCTAAGATAACTTCATTAAGACCAGAATCTTACACGAAAACCTGGCGAGAATCCAGCAAAACTTTTTTTGCCGGCAGAAAGAAGTGTGTCTCAAATTCGCAGGTGATAGCCAATCCGGCAATCCGACATGCCGGACAGAAAAATCCTACTCTTCTCCGCTATCACCATCGTCAATTGCGAGGGCTGATTATCCTGATTTTATCGGTGCTGTAAAAGTATTCCCCTGTATTGAATCTGCCCACGACAGTTAGCTCTACATCGCCATTGTCCGGCACGCCACTGAGCGACTCAGCTTTGTCAAAAACAGCAACAATTCTTACGTTACTTTGCGCTGGTTTGCCCGACGGGATGATAGATTGGCTGACTGCTTCAATAGCGCCCGGAAACAGAACGAGCAGCTCATCTACGTCAATATCGTCTGTGATAATCGATTCCGGCAGGCGCATCACGGCTGAAATTGTTTCGCGCTGCCTGCTGCGATTAATTGTGCGCGGAAGCATAGTGAGCTTACCTTGCATCGTAGCGATTGCCTCGTACGCACCCATATCAAAATCAGGCAGTTCCCCATTATTATCAACTCCGGGAAAATCAAATGGCCGAATATTGCCATCTATATCCTCATATACCCCCGCATCCGTCCCCGCATCAATGCACGGCGAACCAGCCCGCAGACGATAGTCACCATTAATCCATACATCGTTTGCATCCCAATAACCAGTCTCGACAAAATATGGATCCGTATCAATATTCCCTTCAGCCCAATTCAACGAACCCTCCTCAATGTATACGGAACCAACCCCACCTCTTACATTGCTGTATGATACCGTAACATTTGCCCATCGCCCAGTAATGAATAATTGCTTCCCCCAGAGGCCTGTATTGCCCCACAAGATGCAGTTTGTCAGCGTTGGAGTGCCATACTCACAGTAAATACCGCCGCCCTTGCCGTCATTTCCTCGGGCTTTATTGTCTACTATAGTGCAATTGGTTATCGTCAGGTCGCAGTGGTTCTTTAAGTAGATTCCGCCGCCATCGCCGTAGTTACCTCCGCAGGTCATATTACCGGCTATGAGGCAATTTGTAATCGTTGGGCTGTAGCGACGGTCGCAGTAAATCCCGCCGGCACCATAGCCGCCATAATTGCCCGTTATGATGTTTCCAGTGATGAGTCCGCTGCAACGTGAGATTCCGCCGCCGCGATAACCAGACGTATTATTTGATATAATATTGTTGCGAATCGTGCCGTCACAGCCTGCGATTCCACCGCCATCTTCACTGGCCTGGTTGTTCGAGATCATATTATTCTGTATGACGCCATCGCAATTAAATATCCCACCTCCGCCTCTGTTGCCGCCCCTTGAATAGCAGAAGTTGTTCACAATTTTGTTATTCTCAATAATAGCTTCACAGCCTTTATCACGACCTAGTGGACGGGCCGCGTTACGGGATCCGATTCCGCTAAAGCCGCCGTTGGTCACGGTGAAGCCGCTGACGACACAGCTTGAATTTTCTGTGCCGATAAAGGCTATGACTGTATCGACCCCTTTGGCGTCAATTATGGTAGCGTCAACGGTCTCATTATTCAGTGGCGCGATACTCTGCAGGATCAGGTTCTTCCCTTGAAAATCGACGTTTTCATAATAGATACCCGGCGAAACGGTTACCGTTTCTAATGGAAAAGCCAAAAATAATCCTTGCTGAATGGCAGGACATTGAGCAGGTATGAAAATTCCTGGAGGAGCATCTGCTGTAGTTGGGTCTGTGCCACGGATTGTCTCTACACCGTCAAGTAAACCATCTCCATCAGTGTCAGGATTGTTGGGTTTACTACCATATGGAATTTCATCTATGTCTGATAACAGGTCGGCATCTCTATCTGGGGAACTGCCAAATTCATTGCTTCCCATATCAAGGGATTGGCCTGCTAATCGACAGTCTCCTTTTATGTCGGCAAAGTGTTGGCCAAAGAGGTAGTAGTACGGGGCGGCAGCATCAATACAGCAAGAGGAAGCAGCCAGACGGTAGTCTCCATTTTCAGGATCGATAAAGCAAGGGTCGGCGTCAATATTACCATCGCCCCAGTTTAGGGTACAGTATTCTGGATAAACATCCGATTGCCCTCCCTGTATATTGCTGTATGATATTCTAAGAATAGAGTGTCGTGTAGCAGATAGTTGATTGCCCTCGTCGGCACTGTTACCGTAGAGAATCGAACCTATGATGAGGGAATAAGAATCGTCACAGTAAAGGCCCCCGCCACGGCCGTTTGCAGAATTATCGATGATCGTGCACTGTGTGATTATAGGTCTCGACGAATGCAACCCGCTATAGATACCGCCACCATCTCGATTGGCGTGGTTGCCTGCAATTGTGCAGTTAATAAGCGTCGGGTTACTTCCCCAGCACGCAATTCCTCCTCCATCCTGGTAAGCAGTATTACCTGTAATAATACAGTTGATAAATGTCGACCAAGAACCATAGATTGCACCACCGCTACTAGCTGTGTTTGCCTCGAAGACACAGTTGAAGAACATCCCTGAAGAGGAACCACCGTTAAGCGCCCCGCCCCCGGCTCCAGATTTTTCCAAGTTCCCAATGAACGTGCAATTTATTACCGTCGGATTACCACCACAGAGTCCTCCACCGTTCATCTCCACCGAGTTTCCGATTAGAGTACAATTCATTAGCGTCGGACCGCTGCCCGTACAGTAGATTCCTCCGCCCCCAACCTTGACATACCCATTCGTTATGGTAAATCCCTCTAAATGGGAGTCCGCCTGTTCGCCACTATGGAAATGAAACGCCCGTCCTAAGCCCTGGCAGTCGATGATGCAGTGTTCCGGGCCGTTGGCGCTGCGGACGGTGATAGCTTTACCCTTGAAATCGATGTCACGGTTGCCGTTGCCAGTGTAGGTTCCATCGGCAACGATGATTGTGTCGCAATTCTTAGCGACATTGATTGCCGCCTGAATGGTATTGAAATGCGCAGGTCCATCATCATCAACGGTGATTATCTCTGAAGAACAAGGAATCGCCAAGACCAGCAACACTAAAAAAAAGGCAAGTTTCCGCATTTTGACTACCTCCGAAAAAAAACTTCAACAGCAGATTTATTTGAAATTATACTATTATTAATTGTACCAACTGTTGTCCGATAATCCAAGGCATTTCTTGATATTTGCGAATAATTATGACTTAGGAACTGTCGAAAAAAGCTCTTTTCCTCACCATCCGCGAATATCAAGCATCCAGCATCCAGCATTGAGTATCGAGCATCAAGTATCGAGCATCGAGTATCGAGCATCGAGCATCGAGCATCGAGTATCGAGCATCGAGTATCGAGCATCGAGCATCGAGCATCAAGCATCAAATCACGGGATACGCTTCCCGAGATACGAAACGAATCCGTGTCAATTCGTACTACAATCCGTCAATTTCTCGTTTTTTCTGCGCGCTTTTTCAATTAGGATGTCATAAAATCCTTATTATCAAAGCGTTACGTTCGCATATTTTGTTTTGAATTTGCCGTTTTTGGTCATTTGAATTTGTTTCGGATTTCGGATTTCGAGCTTCGGATTTGGTTGCGGCCAAAGGCCGCGCCAAGTTAATCCATGTGCATCTGTGGTTAATAATACCCAAGACCCACAATTCCCGCCTGCCCCCAGGGTGAACTCCTGCGCACCCACAAGCCGGGGTCAACGCAAGGAATTCCGCATGCTTTAGGGAGATTATAGGTGATATAGTTCGGATTTCAATAGAAAAAGGGTGGCCAAAAAGAAGAGCTTTTTTGGTCATTTTTTGTCCCTTTTGTGCATTTTGAGCCTCTTCGTAACTAATAAAACACCTTTTTCGTGTCTTTGTGCCCTGAGTCTTGTGTCTTGAGTCTTGCTTCTTGCGTCTGTTCCTAATCTGTTTACCCCGTTAGAAACATGCCTTCTGTCTTCTAATGGGGCGAAATCTGCGGCTAACAAAATCCCTTTTTTTGCCAGCCAGCATATTCTTATGCGGGCCATCCCTGATGGCCCAGCGGACGCCAGCCGCAGGCTTCACAGATACTGGTATCGAGAAAGCCGCTGCCAAGTCCGCACCGGCTGGCAAAAATGAAATCTCTGTAAATCCTGTTATCCCGTCCTCAAGAGTCCCTTGTGTCTTGAGTCTTGCTTCTTGTGTCTGTTCCTAATCTGCGTCTAATTTCTCTTCGTGCCGGAGCCTGTCCGGCGAAGCTGGCATCGCCCAGCGAAGACGGATGCCTTCTGTCTTCTAATGGCGCGTTAATATAGGTAAAAAAACGCGACCAAAAGCTGCCATAGTTAAAACCAAAATCCTAAAAGAATAAAAAAAGTTTCCACCTCAAAGCCCTCTTTCAAAAAACCACGATTCTTAAAGCGCTCCATAAGTATATATGCATATACTTATATGGATGAATCACATCTCAGGCGAAGCCTGTCTTGCCTGCCCGCCCTCTTTAACCTCCACCTCAAATCCCTCTTTCAAAAAACACGATTCTTAAAGCACTCCATAAGTATATCTGCATATACTTATATAGATGAATCACATCCCAGGTGAAGCCTGTCTTGCCTGTCCGCTCCCTTTAACCTCTACCTCAAATCCCTCCTTCAAAAACCACAAATCCCTCTTTCAAAAAACCACGATTCTTAAAGCACTCCATAAGTATATATGCATATACTTATATAGCATTGTTGCAATTGTCTAACTGAAAACAAAAAACTTGTCCCGAGCTTGCCTGTACTGCCTGTCCTGAGCCTGCCTGTCCTGAGCATCGTCGAAGGGTCGAAGGGAGCTTGTCGAAGTGTCGAAGGCCCCCCCACCAACAATGCGGCATCCGCCCGCACCATCAGGTGGCTAAAAAAAAAGTCTCCACCTCAAAGCCCTCATTCAAAAACCACGATTCTTAAAGCACTCCATAAGTATATATGCATATACTTATATGGATGAATCACCTCCCAGGCGAAGCCTGTCTTGCCTGCCCGCCCCCTTTAACCTCCACCACAAATCCCTCATCCAAAACCCACAAATCCATCTTTCAAAAAACCACGATTCTTAAAGCACTCCATAAGTATATATGCATATACTTATATAGATGAATCACCTCCCAGGCGAAGCCTGTCTTGCCTGCCCGCCCCCTTTAACCTCCACCACAAATCCCTCATCCAAAACCCACAAATCCATCTTTCAAAAACAACGATTCTTAAAGCACTACATAAGTATATATGCATATACTTATATAGTATTGCTGCAATTGTCAAACTGAAAAAAAACTTGTTCTGAGCTTGCCTGTACTGCCTGTCCTGAACCTGCCGAAAGGAGCTTGTCGAAGTGTCGAAGGACCCCCCACCAACCACGCGGCCTCCGCCCACACCATCAGGTGGCTAAAAATAAAAAAAGTCTCCACCTCAAAGCCCTCTTTCAAAACCCATAAATCCCTCTTTCAAAAAACACGATTCTTAAAGCACTCCATAAGTATATATGCATATACTTATATAGCATTGTTGCAATTGTCTAACTGAAAACAAAAAACTTGTCCTGAGCTTGTTTACACTGAGCTTTTCGAAGTAGTCGAATGAATCTGCGGTTAAATAAAGCACTTTTTTGGTCATTTTTGCTAAGAAAGACAGAATTATTATGCTTTTTATCCATTTAA
>CAZFOQ010000169.1:0-7800 GCA_964520535.1 uncultured Pirellulales bacterium
AAATTATCGGATACTCTCTAATTAATAATGGTACAGTTTTTGGGGGTCATGCCAGGGGTAGCGGATAGCAAATCAAAAAATCGGTGGCAGCCTCATCCCGCAGGGATGGGGATGGCGGAGGACGCAAATCAGAATTAAATCCTAAGCACTAATTTCTAAGCTCTAAATTCATCCCTAAGGGACAAGATCTCAAATGTTCAAAATCATTAATGTTCTCCACAGGATGCCTTATGGCAAAAACAGAACCATGAAGCTTTTAGTTTTAAGTTTTAACGATATACTCATCAACGCACATACGCATCTTCGCCGCAAGGCGGCGGTGTTCGACAATTGTCGAGAGTTCTCTACAAATCGGCCTTTTTTATGCAAAACAAAGCCAATTTGCAAAATCGCCGAAATGAATGTAAGCTCTTTGATATAAAAAGAATATGAGAAATAAGCCGCAATCGGGCTATGGAAAAACAAAGCCAAAACAAAGCCAAAACAAAGCCAAACGAAGCCAATTAAAGCCAATTTTCTACCGTAAAATCCACGCCCAAACGCAGTTTGAGCATGCCACACAGTTTTTATAGCACGGGTCCGAGGGCTAAACGGGGCTAAATATGGAATAAAAAAAACATTCTTAACTATTGGCTATTGATAAATTTGGATGAATAGGCAAAAATTAGTACAATTTCGATAGGAGCATCTGAATTTGGATTAAATGCCCGAAGTTGTGATTTTGAAGGAGTATTTATCAGCATGGACGAGAAAATTGGCGTAGAAATAATAACGCAGGAAAACGCTGGAGTTGTGGCATTTAAGTCTGCTAACATAAGCGATGTGAACGGAATAGCCGCTGTTTCAAAGCAGATAACAGAATTTATCGACGAGAACCATCCAAACAAGCTGATATTTGACTTTGAACGAGTCAAGTTTTTCTCCTCACAAGTTTTGGGTCTGCTTTTGGATATTCGGGCCAAGCTGGCAGCTTATAATGGTGAAGTTGTGATTAGTGCGATAAATCCCCAATTACACAGGGTTTTCAGAATAACCAATCTTGACAAGATTTTCAGATTTTTTCAGGACAGAGAAAGTGCAATCAAAATGACAAGCAAAGATTAATCCCCCCGCCGGTTTTCACGGGGTTAAAATTTCGTTCCTGCGATGCCAGGAATGCATTTAATCAGAAAGGCTGATGATATGCATGTTGCAAAACAATTTTCGATTTTCATGGTTAACAAGCCGGGCGTATTAGCTCAGGTACTTAACGAATTTGCCCAGGCTAAGATTAATATCATAGCAATAACAATGATGGACTCTGTGGAACACGGAGTTATGCGAGTAGTTTTTACTGCTCCGGAGAGAGCACGAAAAGTGCTGGAAAAACTAAATATGCCGTACAATGAGACTGGAGTTCTGTGTGTGACTCTAACTAATAAATCCGGCGCACTTGCGGCAGTGGCACAAAAACTTGCCATAAATCACATTAATATTTCGTACGCATACTGTACTGCAGGTGCAAAAGGAGGCAAAACAACGGGCATTTTAAAAGTAGCCAACGTGGCAAAAGCAATGAAGGTCCTCGAGCAAGGTCAAAAGAGAAACAGCAAATCACACCCTGTAGTCAGAAGGCCAAAATCCCCGAGAAAATAAGAGAACCGGACTTTTCGAAATGTTTGTTTTTACGAAAAGTATTGACATGATACTAACCGGATATTATATTGCGTTTTTGGTTGAGATTACGGGGCCGTAGCTCAATTGGTTAGAGCATCGGACTGTCGATCCGAAGGTTGTGAGTTCGAGTCTCATCGGCCTCGTTCAAAGTCTTGTTGGTGACAATCCCTGACAAGGCTTCTTTTTTTTATGCCTTAGATTACTTTATCTCATTTAGGAATTGCAAAAAAGCTAATGGTAAAATACTATATTCCAAAAGAATCGATGAAGTACTAATATCAGTGTTTACTAACGATTCCTTAGCTGTATTCACCTTTTTTACAGTTTTTCTTATCCAATCTGATGATCCCATGAATTAGCCTTTACAGGTGTATTAGGCCGCAAAATTGCCGGTAAGCCATCAAATTAATCCTGATGATGACCGTTAGGTTCAGAAAAAAAATCGTGAATCAGCAAAAAAAGCTTGAATTTTTGAGACACATCTTTTATTTTAAAGGTAAGTATAAGCAGTGTAAACGGGCAGGCATCAAATCCTTATGTTTTTTTAGTAGTCAGGGGCCATACTCTGTTTCGGTTTCTGTCTGGAGGGCACGATTATGAGAAAGTCAAATCTAAAATCAACACTTCCCGTATTGTTAGTCAGCATATTAGTCATAGCCTTTGGTGGTATCGCTCAAGGCTTTTTGTCTGATTGCACCTGGGGTTCTGGAGATCCCCATAAAATGCACTGGCCCCAGGAGCCGGATCTGAGCTCCAGGGGCGTAGATATCAGCATGTTCATATCGACTTTAGCGGACGATTTCAAGTGCTCAAGCAGCGGACCTATCAATGACATTCACATCTGGGGTTCATTCATGGACGATATTTTACCCGAGGACGGGCCGGATAGCTTGACATTTGAACTCAGCATTTATTCTGATATCCCCGCTCAAGGGGACGGCTGGAGCAGGCCGAGAGATCTTCTCTGGACCCAGAAGTTTGGGCCCGGCGAATACTCGGCTAGCTTGGTCTATGATGGCCTGGAGGATTGGTACGACCCGCCGAGAAGTCGGTATTATCCGGACAATCACAGGCAAGCCTATCATTACAACTTCTGCATCGAAAACAATCCTTTCATTCAGGATGAAGGAACCATTTACTGGCTTGTTGTTGATGAAATCGGACCAGATGATCCCTACGAAGCTGACTACATATTTGGATGGAAGACAACCACTCGTGATTTACGCTGGAACGACGATGCAGTTTACCTCATTGATGGATATTCCCAATGGTATGAGATGACATATCCCAATGAGCATGAGTACAAAGGCCAAACACTCGATCTTGCGTTCGTGATAACCGGTGGCGATGGTACGCAGTTTCAATATGACTGGGGTGATGCTCCGGATGGAGCAGGAGCACCGGGCTACCCGACGATGTCCTTTAACAACGGTGCTAACCACAAAATTGTGGGGCCATGGCTGGGTGATGATACTGATTTCCCCGATCCTGAACCAGATGGCCAGCCGGATACTCATGCCCTTGGTGACGACAATGATGGTAATGATGATGAGGACGGCGTGTCTATTCCGCCGATGTTTCAGGGCCAGCCGGCAGATATAACGCTCGAGGTCAACGGTGGGGGTGGCTTCGTTGATGCGTGGGTTGATTTTAACGGAGATATGAGCTGGCAAGCGAGCGAACAAATCTTTGATTCTTTCCTGGCCGACGGGACCCACACAATATCGTTTATTGTTCCCGCTGACGCGGTGCTTGGCCCAACCTTTGCCCGATTTCGGATCAGCAAAGAGGGATTTCTATACCCGTGGGGTCCCGCTGACAGCGGTGAGGTCGAAGACTATCAAGTTAGTATATACGACAATTGTGGTCAGTGCGAGGGCCAGGAGTTTATCCGTGGGGACGCCGATCAAAACAATCAAGTCGATGATGCTGATGTGACCTTCATTATGAATTACCTGCTCATGGGAGGTTCTAAGCCCAAATGTATGGATGCTGCGGATGCCGACGACAACGGCGTTGTAGATATTGGCGATACTACTTTCATCCTCCATTACGTAAATGGTGGTGGCCCACCGCCGCCAGCCCCTTTTCCTGATTGCGGTCCTGACCCTACGAGCGACACACTGACATGTGATCAATACGATTATTGTCCGGGAGGTGCCCTTATTCGGCACGCCAAGTGGTTTCAGTTGCCGGACGTGACCGAGAACGGTATCGACATCCGGGTGGACAGCAACGATGGAAATATCCGCACACTCGCGGACGACTTCGAGTGTCAAATCGAAAGTCTCCTTACAGATGTACATCTCTGGTGTTCGTGGAAATCTGATATAAGGGGTGTTATTAAAAGGATTCACTTGAGTATTCATTCCGATGATCCGGCCGGTCCTGCTGGGCCTGATCCGGATAATCTATTCTCCAAGCCCGCTCCGGATGCATTGTGGGAGATGGATTTTATGCAGGGCCAGTTCCGCGAGACACTCTATTATACAGTTCCCGAGCCCGGTGAGTGGTGGTGGGACCCCTACTCCGGAGAGCTTACAGAAGGTGGAGACAGGAATATATGGCGTATTGATATAGATATTGATCCAAGCAATGCATTCCTTCAAGAAGGTTCTGCAAGTAGTTCGAAGATTTATTGGTTAGATGTCCAGGTGGATACCAAGGATGGTGAGCTTGGCTGGAAGACGCGTCGCTGGCCCGACCAGTATATGGATGATGCAGTCTGGGATGTAGGCACGGAGCTTCCGCGGATATGGCATGAATTGCGTTATCCGAAAGATCATCCATATCATGGTCTGGAGAAAGATTCTATCGATATGGCCTTTTGCCTGACGTACACACCTGATCCCAACAAACCTACTTTCCAGCCAGTGGCTCATACACAGTGTCCTGTTGCGGCTACAAAGTGTCCGACAACAGCAACTCGGTGCCCGCCGGCGAAAACTGCATGTCCTGTCGCGGCAACCAAGTGTCCTCCTTTAGAAACACAGTGTCCTTCAATAACGACCTGTCCACCATCGGAGACCCGTTGCCCGTATACGCCTACTGAATGCCCTGCTGTATTGACGGAATGTCCTGTATATGAGACCAGGTGTCCGCAGAAAGAGACAAAATGTCCGGCTGGGCCGACTCTATGCTACATAGAACAGACTGTATGTCCTGTTGCAGATACTCGGTGCCCGGCAACATATTCAAGTTGTCCACCTGTGCCTACTCAATGCACAGCAGTCAATACAATATGTCCGTATTATGAGACGAGGTGCCCGGAGGATGAAACATATTGTCCTGTATATCTCACAAAGTGCCCCTTTTTAGAAACAGCGTGTTATGCAATAACGGTATGTCAAGGGGATTCCACTACTATTTGCCCGTATGCCTCTACTCAGTGTCCGATAAGACAGACCGAATGTCCCTACGAAGATACTTGGTGTCCAATGGAGGATACCTATTGTCCGGAGAGTTTTACACAATGTCCGTATACAATAACTATCTGCTCGGGCTTCGATGTTATATGCCCGACTACTATTTACCCGCAGTGCCAGGTTACCGTTTACCCGGAATGTCAGCTTACAGTGTATCCGTGCTTTGAAACGGCTTACCCACTGTGCCAGGTTACAATGTTCCCGTGTGTCATGGGTACAAAGAACTCTCCCCTTGTGAGAGAATGTCCGGCGATAGAGACCAAGTGCCCGACTGTTATATCGAAAGATTTATTGGCCAGCGGAATGTGACATATTAGAATAAAACGACATATATATAAAAGATGAAACCAGAACCCTTGGGTCAGTTGCATGGCGTGAGGGTTTTGGTATATTTATCCTGCCCCGGATTTTATCTGATATTCACTTCTCTTTTTTAGAAAGAACGCTGCGTTTTAGACTCTATAACCGGTTTAGAATAATTCGTCCGTTCTTATTTTTTTCTTTTTGCAAAGGGTCTTATCAGAGGTATAATTCACCGAGTGAAGACAACTGAGAAACAAAACAATGAGGTTTTTTCGGTGGATTTTCCAGCAGAGATGGGACTGGTAGTCTCAGCGATAGCTGGATTGGCGGCTGCCTGGATCGCAGCAGGCTCAACGGGACTATTATCACGTCCCTTTGCGGCGAACACTGCCGTTAGCAGTTTTAGCAATTGCCATTTTCGCAAAATGTCCTTTCCCATAGCAAAAAAAGACATGCCTTGTAACCTCATTGGTAATAATTAGCATCCATTTATGGCTCGGGGAGCACAGTTTTTCTATTTTGTGACAATTCTGAAGTACTAATATCCGTGTTTGCTAACGACGTTTTAGCTGTATTCACCTTTTTTATAGTTTTTCTTACCAAATCTGACGATCCCATGAATTGGCCCTCACAGGTGTATTAGACGGCAAAATTGCCGGTAAGCCATCAAATTAATCCTGATGATGACCGTTAGATTCAGAAAAAAATCGTGAATCAGCAAAAAAAGCTTGAATTTTTGAGACATATCTTTTATTTTAAAGGTAAGTATAAGCAGTGTAAACGGGCAGGCATCAAATCCTTATGTTTTTTTAGTAGTCAGGGGCCATACTCTGTTTCGGTTTCTGTTTGGAGGGCACGATTATGAGAAAGTATCTATTATTTGTTGTATTCATTCTTTCGATTTCAAGTTCGACCTTTGCGGCTATTGTCTATTCGGGCTCCCAGAATGTGACGCTTACATTAGATCCTCAGACAGTCCCCCCGATGACAATGGCATCCATGACCATTAACGTTGCTGGGTCTATGGGCGCCTGGGATGACTTTCGGATCGATCTATGGTATGACGGTATGATGGGCACGATGGTTCCGATGGGCATGATGGGCATGTCCCATTTGGCTATCTATGCTCCGATGGGTATGGACACAATGGGTATGGTTTTTATGGGTGGGATAGTCGGATTTACAGACATGGCATCGGGTTTGCCCTGGGCATCGAACTTGGCAATGGGAAGCATAATTGGCCCAGATTCTCCTCTGACCAATGTCGGCTGGGCTATCCTATCCAATATGGACGTCGGCCAATTTGGCCCAGACGGCGGCTATATCGGGCTAATGATAGATATGCCAAACGGCAGCCCCTATTATGGTTACCTGCACATATTGAGCCAGTCGGACCTCAGCGTCACATTCGATGAATGGGCACATGAGGACCAATCCAGTACTCCGATTGGCGCTGGAGCGATACACGCTCAAAGCTCTGGGGCTGACTGTGACTGGGATTCCGGAGATCCCCATAAGATGCACTGGCCGCAGGAGCCCGATCTGAGCTCCACGGGTGTAGATGTCAGCATGTCTATAGTAACTTTGGCAGATGATTTCAAGTGCTCAAGCAGCGGACCTATCAATGACATTCACATCTGGGGTTCATTCGTCAATGATGATTTACCACCGAAAGGTCCAGATAGCTTGACATTTGAAATTACCATTTACTCGGACATCCCGGCCGAGGGGGACAACTGGAGCAGACCGGGAGAGCGCCTCTGGAGGCGAACGTTTAAGCCCGGGGAATACTCAGCTCACATGGTCCATGATGGCCCGGAAGGCTGGTACGACCCGGCGAGAGAACGCTATTATCCGGACAATCACAAACAAGCCTATCAGTACAACTTCTGCATCGAAAAAGATCCTTTCATTCAAGAGGAAGGAACCATTTACTGGCTCGTTGTTGATGAAGTAGGACCAGATAATCCCTACGATGCTGACTACAAATTTGGATGGAAGACAACTACTCGTGATCTGAGCTGGAACGACGATGCAGTTTACCTCATTGATGGATATTCCCAATGGTATGAGATGACATATCCCGATGAGCATGAGTACAAAGGCCAAACACTCGATCTTGCGTTTGTGATAACCGGCGATGATACGCAGCGTGAATATGACTGGAGTGATGCTCCCGATAGTTTTACAATGCCGGGCTATCCAACAATGTCCTATAATAATGGTGCCAACCATAAAATTGTGGGACCATGGCTTGGTGACGATACTGATTTCCCCGATCCTGAGCTAAACGGCCAGCCGGAATCAAATGCTCTGGGCGATGACCTGGATATTGAACCATTATTTTCTTTGGGACCTCCCAATGATGATGAGGACGGCGTGTCTATTCCGCCGATGTTTCAGGGCCAGCCGGCAG
>CAZFOQ010000170.1:0-7760 GCA_964520535.1 uncultured Pirellulales bacterium
TAACCCTATCGGCAAAAAGACCTAACAGACTTTATTGCACGGACATAGTACTAGACCATAATAATAAAATGTCATCTCTGAAAGCGTGCTGGCTGTCAAGATGGTGTTATTGATAATTTCATTTCGACCGAATGGCCACAAAGTGGCCCGAAGTGGAGAAATCTATTCAAAACCATATCTCTCGACTTCGGCCTCAAGAGGCCTGCGCTTGAGATGACAAAAAGAGAATATAGCGTTCCCGCACTTAGCCTTTGGCGGGCCAAAATAACGGCAAAAATTTACAGAACATTTTGGGCAACCTAATTCCACCCTGCTCATCACCCCCTGCAAATTCCGGCCCTACCTACACCCGCTCTGGCCTATTGTTAGCCACTAGCACCTCTCTCCCTTGCCACAATTTCTTGGACCGGACCTGCCAGCTTACGAGCACCAAGCTCACACGGGGCACGCACAAAACTTGAACATCACCAGTAACTGGCAAAGAGCAGCAAACCACACCGGCCCCGAATCATGCCGTGATGCACGCAAGGATTATTGTCGAAGCGCGCGTCAAACGGTCCGTTGCATCGATATGTTAAGACCCATCTGAATCTCCCGAGTTCGTGTTGTGGCTTTTGTTAGGCTCTTGTTCAGGCTCAGGAGGTAGTATATCTCCCAAACACGCATCCACTTCCAGATCATATGCGCAGGCAATCCGAGCGATGTGGATTCCTAATAGGGCTCGCAGCTCACCCAGTGTGCAGTAGAGTTGAGCCTCATACGGCCACCCATAACCTGCGCTTGGGGATTGATTCTCATCCAGAAACTTGCGACAGGCAGCCTGCATAGCTCGCAGGATTTTTCTCAGAAGAGAGTCCATAGAGAGAGCCTCGATGTCGCGGGTAAGTCGCTCACTGGTATCGAGGATGGACTGCACGATGAAGGTGCCGATCTCTCTGTCATATGGATAGTGGAGAGCCCTCTGACCTGCAAGATACACCAATAGTCGTCGCGCCTTGGACCGTTCATCAACCGGTGGCTTCCAACTGATTCCACCAGTGGGGGCTAAAATGCCAGTCAAACGAGCGCCCAGTTCCCGTCCCTTTAGTTTGGTCTTCTCACTCTTACTCATATTCGAGATCCTTTATTCGTCCTAACGTGGTGTTCAACGGCGAGAGGCGTTTGCGCGTCCGCTGGAACACATGGTTAGGTTTTTCTGTGTCAATCCTATTGGCGAACTTTATTTTAGATTTAGAAAGTACTGTCTAACTTTTGCCGCAATCTGACCATCAGTCATTTCGTCAACTGTTTCAACGCCAACTATACGTCCACCGAGTCCTTCGCGCTCAAGATGTTTTTTGAGTTCACCTTTTGCCTCACCAGGACCAAATATCAGGATAGATTCTGCCTCACGAATACACGAAATTACCTCATTGTAGTAAGTGTTGAGATGTCCCGTAAACTCTCGCTGTTGGCGGCCATTTGATGGAACTGCCTGTGATTCAAATGGACCACCCGAACGTGAACCAGCAGCACGTCGTATCTGTTTTTCAACATTCGATCTTACCAGTTTCATTTCTTCCTCTTTGCCAGCAAGAAAGACGATGACAGCCTTCCTATGATCAATCCACACACCCACTTTTCTTCTCATATATCTTCCTTTTTTATTTTATATCCATACCTTCTCTGTGCGATAAATGTCTTTCGTTCAATAGGCTTGTTACAATAACTCCTAAGGTAAAACCGACCAGTAATGTTATGATAATCAACAGTGCCTTAGGCATCGTAATCGTAAGAAGTAGCAGTTTGGTTTCTACAGTTTGTGTGTTCTGCAATATCACAATCAAAACTAACAGAGTCAGAACAATTATAACGATAGTTTTCGTTTTTTTCACTGTCAGGTAATCCTTATTGTGTGATTGTTTAAGAGCCGCTCACATACATCTCTCTGCAAAAATATCTATCCATGGTCAACGTTGTTGTATTTATTCGAGGAGGAGACAAGTTCTTTCATCTGAGGGTGAATGATTTTTAACATCTTGCGGAAGTGAAATCCATATATTGAAAAGCGAACAACCAACGGCAAACGACGGGGGTTTCTCAGCGACCAGATTATCAGCATCCAAAAGTGTATCTTGCCTTTCTCTATCATACCAATTTGCCACATTGACCTGAGAAACGCCTTAATGCCGCAATATCGCACCTTAATCCGCGTTGTGTTCCTGAAATTGTAGTTCTCAAGAAAGGTTTTGATGCGTTTGCAGTAGTATTTCTGTGAGTAGATAGTATTCAGCACTTTCTGATATCCACCCAGAAGTTCGTGAATATCCATCCTGGGAATAAAATTCATTGTGCAGTCCATGTTGTCTCCCGTTGGCAGCCTTGTCAATCTGTTTTCACTCATCAGTTTCTTATAAAGTTTTGTTCCACGAGGGGCGTTGAGCAGCCCAACCATTGCTGTGACCACGCCGCTGTCCTGAATGAGACTTATCATTTTGTCAAATACACCTGTTTTGTCACTGTCAAAACCGACAATAAAACCGGCTTGTACCTGCATACCAAACCTCTGTATCTTTTTGACAGCTGCAACAACATCGCGTCCGGCGTTTTGTGTTTTGTTGCATTCAACCAGACTTGAATCGTTCGGAGATTCGATGCCGATGAATACGCAGTCGAAACCGGCTCTGACCATCAGGGTCATAAGTTCCTCGTCATCGACCAAGTCGATAGAGGTCTGTGTATTAAAGGCAAACGGGTGTTTTCTTTTATCTATCCAGTTTATAATCGCCGGGAGCAATTCATTTTTCAGTTGCTGGCGCTTTCCTATAAAATTATCGTCGACAAAAAACACATCACCTCGCCATTTATGAACATAAAGGCTTTCGAGCTCGTCGATTATCTGGCTGGTGGTCTTTGTACGAACCTTACGGCCCAGGAGAGCTGTAATATCGCAAAAATCACAATTAAACGGGCATCCCCGAGAATATTGAATACCCATCAGGGCGTATTTTTTCATGTTAATCAGATCCCACTGCGGGATGGGAGTCTCTTTCAGGTTAGGTTTTTCACGCGTCGTATAAAAGGGTTCGGGACATCCATTTTCGAGATCTCTTAAAAAAGCAGGCAACGTGATTTCCGCTTCTTTCAGTACGAGGTGGTCAATCTTCAAATAGGCTTCAGGAAACGCGGTAAACAGCGGGCCTCCGGCAACGATTTTTACGTTCAGACGCTTACAGCGTTCAATAATTTTATCGACCGAATTTTTCTGAATTACCATGCCTGTTATGAATACATAGTCCGCCCAGATGATATCCCTGTCCTGCAGAGTGGTTACGTTCATATCAATCAGCTTTTTTTCAAACGATTCCGGCAGCATTGCGGCAACCGTAAGCAGTCCGAGAGGAGGAAGAAGCGCATTTTTGGAAACGAACTTTAAGGCACTTTTTAAACTCCAGAATGTGTTCGGTACTTCCGGATTTATAAGCAAGATTTTCATATTGTTTTCATAAGGTTGACACTGACATAGTACCCTTGATGGCTTTTTATCCATACTCAAATTACTTAGGCAGCTTGACTTTTCATCAGCTTTTTTTCTGAAAGCGTTTTTCCTTTAATTCTTCGAGATACCTTGCCGCGGCATCCTTGCCGCCTAATCCAAAGGCAAGAGCCAAAGCAAGGCAAACACCGCCAAGGATAATATTGAAGGTGGCAGTTACCATAAGAGGTGCAATGCCAAGCTGTGCCAGTGAAATTGTCACTGCAAAAATTATAATCGCCCATCGGCTTATGCCAGCCAGAAGGTCCGGTTTGGGCAAATTCGTGTTCCCCGCAGCTATCCGCACTATTCCCGATACAAAACTGGCTATAAACATAGCGACTACCAAAACAAGCAAGGCCGCTATAACTTTCGGTACGTAAGCAAATAAGCTTGCAAGTACATCGGAAGCCTTGGGTAGTCCGAGAGCATCAACAGTCATCACGAGCACCATAATAATAATCAGCCAATACACTAAGCCGCTGACGACTTCCCGGGCGGTCGTTTTTAAATTGCCCTTTCTGAGAACTTCGGATATACCTGCCTTATCAGCAATCGCATCAAAGCGCGCCGCCTTAAGCAGCCAGTCCACGATACGTCTGATTGCTTTGGCCACAATCCAGCCCACTATCAGAATTAATAGTGCGCCCAGAAGGACAGGCAGATAGGCCATTATTTTGGTCAGCATCTCACGGACCGGCTCAACAATAAGATTTCCCCATTCTACTTCTGCCAACATTTTGTGTACCTCCATGTTAAATTGTTAATTTTGAACACATGTCTTTTCACTTCTCTACTTCTTTGCCATTTTTTAGCCCTCCATGTTAGATAAAAAACATTTTAATCTTCCGCCGTAATTCTACGGGTTTTAACCCGTAGATGGAAGTATCCGCTGTCTTCTGTTACAATGAAGCAATGGAATACAAGAAACAGGCACATGCGGCGTATTATACAAGATACCATATAGTAATATCGACCAAATACCGTAGAAAGATTCTACGAGACGGTTTTGGCGAGTATGTTAAAAAAGCAGTAATAGGTATTGGTAAACAGTATCCGGAGATAGAGGTTATAGAAGTGAATACAGATGTAGATCACATTCATATTTTAGCCTCGATACCGCCCAAATTTTCGGTTAGTGAGGTGATCAAAATTATAAAAGCCAAAACCGGCCAAAAAACAAGGATATTCCACTTTTTTATGGAATATTGTCCTTTACTCGGACTCGCTCGTCCTGAGCACCAGCTTGTACTAAGCCAGTTGAAGTGTCGAAGGGAAACACGGCAACGTCATTCCGAGCGGAGCGAAGCGGAGCCGAGGAGTCTATTTTGAATAGATCTCTCCATTACGCCTTCGGCTCCAGTCGAGATGGCAGGAAAGGCCTATCTCATGGGGTGAATCCGCTAATTCACCCGCGAAGATAATTAACCATAGTATTGATAAGTTCCGGTTTTTTCGAGAATTGAGTAGAAAATCCTTAATCTTATCCCGAATCGCTGCGTATTTATCCTTTTCTTTGGCCATTGCTTTATTTTATATGTGAATAACCATTGGCAAAAGAGTTTTCTGCCGTTTTGCTGTCGCTCCTTTCAGTGAAGAAGTTATGGGATTTTGCTTGAATTATTTTATTTTTACCTTAAAATGGAAGCAAAGGAGGCACTTTATCTTGAGAACCAAGCTAATGATTTCACTATTCTTAGTAGTGCTCGTAGTTTCTGCAACAGGAATTGGAAAAACAATCTACGTTGATGACGACGGCCCGGCCGATTTCAATACAATCCAGGCAGCGATTGACGATGCAAACGACGGCGATACCGTTATTGTTATACCCGGCCTATATACCGGCGATGGCAACAGAAACATAGATTTCAAGGGCAAAGCAATAACCGTAAGAAGTTTATATCCTCATGATAATGCTTGCATGCGCGAGACGGTCATAGATGCTCAGGGACAGGGGGTTATCGTGCAGTTTCTTAGCGATGAGGGACCTGAGAGCGTTTTTGAGGGTTTTACCCTTGTAGCAGGTGATACCTCAATCTCAGTACGGGGTATTCCAGGTTTTTTTGAGTTCTCCGATAAGGCCAGGCCCACTACGAATAGACTACGTATTAAACCAGAGATCACTAATGCTAACTTAAACATTGCAAGCTCGCTGGCAGCAGACCTTGTCTCCGTGGCTGAAATCCAAGAAGAAGAGATACCGCAAACTGGGCCGCCATACGGAAGCCGGGTATGGGATGGAAATGATCCATTCAGTCAACCAGCGGCAACTACAGACTACTATGGCAGCGGTGACGTGGACAACGATGGACAGCTGACCACAGCAGATGTTTCTCTGGCACAAGAAATAGCCGATGAGCTAAACCCACCCAACATAAGGGCTGATGCTGATGGCGATGGATGTGTTGATTATTACGATGTATGGCTGATAAACGAGGCGCTCGATGGCGAGGTCCTTCCCGGCTGTTGGAACTACCTGACCAATAGGGAACAACGCGACGCATGGGTGACCAACTTTATAAGGATTGAGGAAACGGACAAACATCCTTACGTCGATTGGTTTAATTGTTTCAGTTTTGCTGTTCAAACTCACATCCATGGGGCCTTTCATCGTGCTGATCTCTTCGGCTTACCCTATGATGGAGGACCAACGGTATTCAATTTGCCGGTATATTATGTGAGTGTTAGTATCGTTAGTTTCGGACATGGTATAAACGCTATACTAGTGGGTGATGACCCGCTGAATTTTGATGACTGGAATTTCTTTGAGCCCCAGTTAGACACCGATGTTCGTCCTGGTCGTTGGGATATGCCTTATGGTTCAACTGTTAGAATTACTCTACCTATGCACATCACTAGCAGTAGTTTTCAGCCTCCGGAGGACAAAGTGGAATTTTATGTTGATGAGACGGATTGGACTCTGCAGGGATATAGTCCTGACCTGTTCATAACACGGCCCGAACCTGAAGCGAAAATTCCTGACAATCGTCCCGATTTATGGAATCCGAGGATTGTGTCTTCTGAACAGGGTATGATACTCTATGAGCGCTACCGAGAAGATATGTCAAGAACAACTGATATACACGTGGCAGACCTACCTTTTGAAGACACTCAGGAAGGCTTTCCGCTTGTGGGCTCTTCACAATACAGTCGTTTACTGGATACCTGCAAGGGGCCTGATGGTACAATTCATCTTCTCTGGACAGGAAAACCGGACTATATGTTAGGTGTATTTTATGGTAAGCTAGATCCCATCTCACGCAGTATCACTGATATGGCTCGCGTATCCACAGGCGAGCCAGAGATCTATATGGGCCGCGTGATTGTCACAACAGCAGGAGAAGTTCATATATTCTGGTTCGAACAAAAAACGGGCTATCGCGGTGGTATATATTGGACTAAATGGACAGGATCAGCCTGGCAGACAGAACAGATTCTTGTTCCCCTTGAAATCTCTCTTGAAGATTGGTCCGATTGGGAAAAACGCAGCTTGCTACGATACTACTTTGATGTTGACCTTTCGAGGAATGGAGATATCGTTCTCGTGTGGATTGAATCACCTGCTGGCACAGACAAATTGCTGTGTCAGCTTCGCTACGATGGTGAGTGGGGAGCCCTAATTAACTTAGGAGTATTCAATCCTTGCAGTGTGGAACTTGTGAGAGATTCAACTGGAACTCTTCATCTTGTCAGCTTGTTGGGTGCGGTACAGAGCAGCTTGGATGAGGGAAGGGGAGCTTTAGTCCACCAGACGTCAGAAGATGGATATACCTGGTCTGCTCCTAAGGTCGTCGATGCAACCGGAAATGCATCGTGTCCAAGAATGGCTTCGGGACCTGAAGGTGAGGTTTATCTTATATGGGAGAGGAGAGAGGGTGAAAAGGTAGTACCAGTATTAAGAAAGTATGAAAGTGATGCGTGGTATATTCCTCAGGGATTGGAAATGGCTGATGGATACAACGTCTGGTATCCAACAATAGAGTTGCTTGCCAATGGGACGCTTATGGTAGCCTGGTCCTCGCGTTCCCGGGAGCGCGTGACAATAGAGACTCAAACGATAGATCATTTGTGGGATTTAGATGAAGAAATAAAATTCCCTGTAAATGTGTATTTTCCCGACCCTAACTTGCAGTACGCTGTTGAGCAAGAACTGGGGATTTCTAATCCAACACTAATCGACATATTGGGTATGACTAGTGCTCTGTCGCTAATCGATTGATGGGTATAGCTTTTTCAATTTTATCCT
>CAZFOQ010000171.1:0-7711 GCA_964520535.1 uncultured Pirellulales bacterium
GGATGGATTATAATCACTATCGGCCGCACAGTAGCCTGGATTATATGGCCCCGGCCGCATGAGCTTGCCGGAGTGACAATATGCGCTAAGAACCATTTTGGCTCGGTCTGGCATCCGAACGAATGGGACTATTATCACGGATGGAATCCGGCTATTATGCACGCGGCTGTTGCCGCTTATGATTTCTCCGGCGGTATTAAAGCTCGGTCAATGGGTTCGTATAACGCCCTTGTCGACCTGATGGGTCATGAGCATCTGGGCGGAAAGACGCTGTTATTTTTTGCCGAATGCCTCAGGAAAACGTATTGGTCGGCCCCTCCATTCAACAGAAATTTATCTTCGAGCCTGTTTGTTTCACAGGACGGCGTGGCTATTGACTCGGTTCTCGTTGACTTCCTGCGCTCGGAAAGAGATGTTGTCCAGGGCAGCGTCGACAATTATCTGCACGAGGCGGCTCTGGCGGACAATCCTCCTTCGGGAACTATATACGACCCGGAAAATGATGGAATTCCTCTTGAGAGTCTTGGCGTGCACGAGCACTGGAATAACTCCACGGACAAACAATACAGCCGAAACCTCGGCACCGGCGATGGAATTGAGCTGGTTCAATCAATCGTAGTAGATGTCATTCCGGGCGATTTCGAGCCTGATGGTGATGTCGATGCGGATGACTTTGGTGTTCTGGCTGCACACTGGCTTGAATCCGACCAGCCGGGATGTGTCGGTGACCTCGATGGTGATTGTGACGTAGATAAGGATGACCTGATTATTTGGGTTCAGAATTGGGATGAGAACGTTTTAATGTCGTCTGCCGGTGAATAGCTATTTAAATTGTTACTTATAACAAAACTGCTCTTGATTTAAGAATAGCAATCTTTGTTGTTGGTAGCCAGAGTGGTCAGTTAGTAAGTGTAGGATCATCAGTGCCGCACCATAATCGGGCGGTGTTATCATCTTTATGCAGCCAATCAACACGGCCGTCGAAGAAAAGGTTGTTGCAGCCTTCATTGCGATGCCGTTCAGCGGCAACCCGTCGGGTCAGGTTACTGCCGCTGCTGGTTTGTTCCGATGCCGGTAAATGGGAAACCGACCAAACGTCCAGGACGTTGAACCTGGAAAAAATATCAAGCTCATATCTGTCCCGGATCACAGGGCGCCAATTTCCTGCCGAATTATCGGCCATGTAAATCCGCTGGGCGGGAGACTCGACTTCAGTGAGCTTGGTCGGTCGATCCATTTGGTTGCCCATGTTATAGTCTGAGAAGCCGGGATTGTCCATATCCCAGGCGTTGACAACATAATCCACTGTCTGATCAGCATTACTGTAGCCGTTTTGTCCTACGCCGGTGCGAGGAAAGGAAGGGCACTGATATACATCGACCTCGCGGTAATCCTGGATGTCTTTGTATTCGTTGCCTAAGAATGGAATGAATGCCAGGATCCATTTCACTTCATGGTCCACCGCGCGTGGGATGAAATCGTCGTTTTCAAAGGCGTACTGGTGCATGGCGATGCCGATTTGTTTGAGATTATTCTGGCAGTAAACGGTCTTTGCCTGTTTTCTCACTCGCTGCAGTGCCGGCATCAATATCCCCATCAACAGCGCAATAATAGCTATTACTACTAAGAGCTCGATCAAGGTAAATGCTTTTCGCTTGTGCACTATCTTATTACCTCCATTCAGGAAAAAAGCCTGCTACGACAGACGCAGACTTATTTTTTGTAATGAAATGTAATTGCTATTTTTTTTGCAGGTTTCCCCCAATTTTAGTTATTACGTAAATTTTTCTAAAAAGGCCTATGGTCAGAATTGATAGTTCCGACAAAAGATTATTTTGTATTATACCTGATAATCTTTACTTTGTCAGGTCAGATTATCGTGAGAAAGATATTGTAAATTTTTTATGTATCCTCGGTTATTATTATGTATTGAGAATTGAGTGTGTTAATGGTTTGAAAAATATCTTCTTATAAAAACGAGCCGGGAAGTAGTTGAAGTTAGTTGCCGAGATAAGTTTAAAACTGCTTTATTAGACTAATTCCGATCGCAGGTTCACTGTTTGCCGGTATGTAAGGTAATACCTTGAAACCGGCTATTTCGAGTTTTTTGTGTTTGCCGGCCACAGTATGGCCGACAACCCAGCCGAGAGTTGCTCCGAAGACAACATCACTGGCCCAGTGGTCGTCGGTGTCTATCATCCTGTAAGCTACAAGAGACGCTATTGTATAAGCGGGAATACCAACCTTTGGCCCATAGAATTCATCCAGAACGGAGGCAACAGTGAATGAACTGGAAGTATGGCCGCTCGGCCAGGCCCAGTTTTTGCCGTTGGGCGTCTCATTGTCTCTTATAGCTTTGAGCCCCATCGTTGTAAGCCATGTTATTGTCAGGGCAGTTCTCATCGTCCATGCCCGTTCTTTATTTAAATCATCCTGATTCTGTACGCTTAGAAAATACCAGAGACTGCTTGCGGCAAAATGTGTTGTCGGATGACCGATAATATTGAGGCTTTCGTCTCTGAAATTGCGTAATTGCTGATGTTTTTCATAATACTCTGCGATTTTCTTATCGGCTTCCTGGTGCAGAATAACACTGGCGCCACCGGCTAGCAGCAAAGCCGTAATGTTGTCGCCTCTGGAAAAGATTTCCTTAGTATCATCTAACAGCCTGCCGGGCCATTTGATTAAATCTTCCTTCACGGACTTGAGCAGAGGATGTTCTTTCGAAGTATTTTCTGTTTGATCTGTTTGGCTTGAATTAGGTGTATCCTGGAGCGATTTTGAATTTGGGGAAACTTCAGATTTATTTTCAGGGATAATTGGCCTGGTACTAGCGCAGCCCGCAACGAAAACCATAGATGCACATAACAATATGAGCCAGAATCCATTCCGGCAATTTTTACTCATATGGAACCCTTCATATTCATATTTTTATCGAAGAACGAACATGGCTTGAGATATTCATTAATCTTCGAAAGGTAGAGACGCCGAATAGTTCGGAGCTTCCTTGGTTATCTGTATATCGTGCGGATGGGACTCATGGACCGAAGCAGCGCTGATGCGAACGAATCGGCTGTTGTTCATTAGCTCTTGTATGTTCTTTGCTCCGCAATAGCCCATCCCAGCTCGTAGCCCACCGACGAGTTGATAGACAAACTCACCTAAAGTTCCGCGATATGGCACTCGTCCTTCCACACCTTCGGGCACAAGCTTGCTTTGCTCGGCCGAGTTGCTTTGGCCATATCTATCCGCTGAACCTTTTACCATGGCCCCCAAAGAGCCCATACCTCTGTATTCTTTGAACTGTCTGCCCTTGTAAATAACTAATTGGCCCGGACTTTCTTTCAGGCCGGCAAATAATGATCCTACCATCACGCTCGAAGCACCAGCGGCGATTGCCTTGGTAATATCTCCGGATTGCCTTATTCCACCGTCAGCAATAACCGGGATATTGTATTTATTTGCCACTCTTGCGCAGTTGATTATTGCAGAAACTTGCGGTACTCCAACGCCGGAAATAATCCTTGTAGTACAGATTGCACCGGGTCCGATGCCGATTTTCAGGGCGTTAACACCGGCTTCTATCAAATCCTCTGCCGCCTTGGAAGTGGCTATATTGCCCGCAATTACGTCAATTTCATATTCGGTTTTAATCTTCTTTACGGTATCGATAACATTCTGCGAATGGCCGTGCGCTGTATCGACTACAATTATATCGACATCTGCTGCTATCAGGATCTCAATTCGTTCATAGTCATGAACGCCCACTGCGGCACCAACACGGAGTCTGCCCCGTTCATCTCTGGCAGCAATTGGATACTGCTGGACGCGGTCGATATCCCTCATAGTTATCAAGCCGGCTAATTCGCCTTTTCCATTAACCAGTAATAACTTTTCGACCTTGTGTTTCTGCAGGGTCTCCTTTGCCTGCTCAAGTGTGGTCCCGGCCGGGCCGGTAACGAGTTTATCCTTTACCATTACGGTACTTATCTCTACCTCATAGTCTTTGAGGAATTTCAAATCCCTGCTCGTCAGAATGCCGACCAGCTTTTTGCCTTCGACGATGGGAATGCCTGAGACATTTTGTTCCTTCATCAGTTGTTGAGCCCTGCTTACAGGCTGGCCCGGGGATAATGTTATCGGGTCGAGAATCACTCCATGTTCCGAACGTTTGACCTTAGCGACTTCTCGCTTTTGAGCCTCTACCGATAGATTTTTATGGATGATACCGATTCCACCTTCCTGTGCCAGAGCTATTGCCAGCGCCGCCTCGGTAACAGTGTCCATAGCAGCCGAAATAATAGGGATATTAATGGTGATATTATTGGTTAATTGTGTACGTGTATCCGCCTGGCTCGGCACGAAATCACTTTTTGCCGGTATCAGAAGTACATCATCAAAGGTTATGCCTTCAGTGGAAATTTTCTCTCGTATCGAAAACTCCCTTGTACCTTCGATCGCAGGAGGGTTTGCTGATGCAGGAACAGCATTTTGTTTTATTACCGGATTCATTTTTCTCTCCAGATATTAATCGCCATTTAGCTTCGAAATCAGTATCTGAGTATAATGTTCTCACAAATCGCCGTCAAACCTAATTTTTAATCAGTTGTTTATTATGCTGGTTTAGGTGCCGGAACAAAAAAATTTGACACTCATCGCCAGTCGGAGTAGATACCCTTTATATAGTGTGGTTTTATTCTTTTTTGTTGGAATTGAGTTTTATGAAAGTTGTTATTGCAACGGATTCGTTCAAGGGTACTCTAAAGGCTGATGAGGCCTGTGAGATCATCGCAAATGCCATTCGAGAGTGTGCTCCCGATGTTCGGCTTGTGATAAAGCCAATGGCCGACGGCGGTGAGGGAACAGCCAGAGCGATGATTAAAGCCTCCGATGGCCGATGGATTAAGCAACAAGTCATGGGTCCGCTGCCGGATATGCTTGTTAACGCGGGCTTTGCCTGGTTCAGGGATAAAACAGCTCTTATTGAAATGGCTTCAGCCAGCGGACTGGATCTGCTTAATCCTGAACAAATGAATCCACTCCATACGACCACCTACGGGACAGGCCAATTGATTACGGCCGCGTTGGAATATGGTGCCGGCAAAATCCTTCTGGCAGTAGGAGGCAGCGCAACCGTCGATGGCGGACTGGGTGCCGCGTCGGCATTAGGCTGGAAGTTTCTCGATGACCGGGACAAGCAAATTCCCCTTGGAGGTGTCGGCCTTGAGAAACTGGCAAAAATAGTGAAACCTGAAAATTTTAGCCTTGTTCCAGTCGAAGTTCTCTGCGATTGCGATAATCCTCTTTGTGGCCGGCTTGGTGCAGCGGAAGTTTACGCCCCTCAAAAAGGAGCAACACCAGCAATGGTCGAACGTTTTGCAAGGGGTCTTGAAAACCTGGCTGAGGTAGTTCGGATACAACTCCGTCGTGATATTTGCAACGTACCGGGGGCAGGTGCGGCCGGCGGGTTAGCTGCCGGGGCTATTGCCTTTATGAACGCTGATCTGGTATCCGGCATAGAAACGGTGATGACTCGGAGCAACATCGGCGCAGAGTTTGAAACTGCCGACTGGGTCATTACAGGTGAAGGTTGTTTTGACCATCAATCGCTCTCTGGAAAGGTCGTTTCGGGAATCCTGAAACTGGCCTTACGAACACAAGTCCGTGTAGCAGTACTCGCCGGTCAGGTCAAGATACCCCCGGAAAAATATCAAAAAATTGGGATAGTGACAGCTTTGTCCGGCAAGCCGGATAATATGCCTCTCGATGAAGCGCTGGCAAACAGCGGCACTTTGCTCCGCTCGGCTGCAAAGCATTTTGCGGACCATTACTTGTCTCGACATATCCAAGAGAACCAATAATTTTCTCATTGATACTTTGGATCATCTTGATCCGAAAACCTTATCTATTATAAGCATTTATTTGTCCACAACAGGTAAATTAGCCAATTGCTATCGAACTTTTAGCATTTGACTTATCCTCATATAGGCAATTATCCGAAATAGGCAATTATCCTATGTAGTTGAACATACCTGTGACGATGGCAGATATCTGATATTTAAATAAAGTACCAATTTCATTTAGAGCATAGATCGCAAAACATCCATGCGTGAAGAGCTAACGAGATATATTCAATAAAATCTGTGCTAATTGGAGTATAACAATCATGTTTGGAAAGTTACTTACATTTGTTCGGCGAATCTTAATTATTTCGGTGCTGGTTTGCAGCAGCCGCGTTTCTGCCGGAGAAGCAGTACCTGAGAAAGAGGCTGTATCAGGAAAAGAAATCGTTTCTGAGGAAGAGGAAGATTTGTTTGATATGTCTATCGAGCAGTTGATGGAGATGGAGGTTGTCTCAACTGCAACTTTGACTGAATCCAAACCTCGACTGGTTCCTGCTGCTGTAACCACTATTAAAGAAGAGCAGATACAGGCATCAGGAGCCCGAAGTCTGTTTGAGTTGCTGGATATTTATGTGTCGAATCTGCAGTGGGTGCGTAATTCATGGGAAGCAGACAATATGGGTCTTCGCGGTATTATGAGCGACCGTGACGATAAGTATCTGCTGCTGGTCAACGGCCGCGTGATGAACGAGCGAACACACTACGGTGTCGTCAGCGAACGCGACCTCGTGCTGCTCAAGGATATTCACCATATTGACATCGTCCGCGGTCCGGGTTCGGCCTTGTACGGGCCTGGTGCGGTCTCTATGGTCATTAACATTATTACGCATAACGCCGAGACGTTCCAGGGCACGGAGATAACAAGCCGTCTTGGTGCTGTTGAGGAGTTCTATTCAACAGAGATAAGACATGGGCAGAAGTTTAAGGACGGGGACGGCGGCTTTTTTGCCTACGCCGGTATCGGGGAATATCACGGCGCCGATAAGTACGATGCGCCTCTTATTGTGACCAGGGACCTCACCGGTATGGCGGATATGTCTATACCGGCCGCTGGCACCTAGGAGGGTGAACCTCTGCTGCACCCTTCCATACCCAATGACGGAGAATCTTATCGGGGTCTGCCTCCTTTAAAATTCTATGGCCAAATCACCCGGGGCGACTGGGATATCTGGGCGCGATATACCCGCGGCGGCAAACAATTTCCGTGGGACCCTCAAATGTTGACCAGCGACCCGTATGGCTGGGGCGGCTCGGGGATGGTGCCTTATGTGGATCCCGGTTATGGTTATCAGCAAGCAACGGCCTATATTGGCAAGTCAATGGAACTGGATGACAAGACGACTTTGGATTTGGCCTTCAGCTATGATATGTTTGATTTTGAGCGGCAGGTTCATACTTGGATACTTGAGGCATTCCGTGAAGACAAGTATATGGGTAAGGTGATTGTAAAGCATGAAATTAACAATCAACATAAGATAGCCTTCGGGGCTGAGTTATTGCATGGAGAATACGGACTTGACAGTCCTGGTTGGCCTCACGAGGACTCCATAATAGGCCAGTTAGGCTCACCAGTGCCCCGGTGGTCAACAAACCTGTATTCAGTTTTTGGCGAACACCAATGGAGCATCAACGAAAAATGGACAAGCTTTATTGGCGGCCGAATTGATGACCACACCTATACCGATGAGATGCTCTCACCGAGAGCGGCTATTGTTTTTACACCCAATGATAAAGATACCTACAAGCTGATGTGGTCTAGTATCCTGTCCACGCTACAGTGTCGGGTATAGTTTTTTCAGTTTGATTCT
>CAZFOQ010000172.1:0-7585 GCA_964520535.1 uncultured Pirellulales bacterium
AAATTGGGGCATTATAACCTCTCGCCATGTGTCCGTCATCTGTTCAGCACCTCATTCCTTGGGACGTTTTTAGTTGCTATTGACTTTGGATCTAAGGTGATGTATAATGAATTTAATTGTCAATTTCAATTTGTGCAAATGTAATTAATCAAACCGATTATATAAAAGTGAAAGGATAAGCGATGAGCAGTTCAATAAATATAATTATGGTTTTTAACCTTTGTGTTTTTTGGGCGTATTTCAGACAAGCTGAGAATGGGAATGATATTAATGATAGGGAGAATAATCTCGTTACGATTGCGCTTAAAAAGCTGGATGTTAATGATACAATCCTTAATATTGATTGGAAGTTTAAGAATGACACTGATCATGATATCTGGATATGCGACAGCTCAAGCATGTATGGTGTATCTGATTTTGAAACATTTATAGGTAAAGATGCCCAGACACTCGTTATAAGGAGACGGTTTGATCTACCAATAGGAGGAATATTGGAAAGGATTCCAACAAGCCGATATGTTCGTTTACGCGCTGGTGAAGAACGGTCCGAATCCTTGTCACTTAATGTACCTGTTCGTTACAGAAATTTGTTTGCACATGAAAATACGAATCCTAAACTGGCCAGACGCTTGGCTATAGAGATTGGATATTACGATGAAGATCTACCAGAGATGATTCTACATATCCTTGAAGTAGGCGAGAAACTTGACTGCGCTTACAGCTATGGCGTCCTTGACTCTGATGATATAGAAATTTATCAGCGTTACTATGGAGGTTTGATTATTCAAAGTTCTTTTAACCAACGTTCAGACTTCAGCGAATCCATCAATGCTGGGGGCGATGTGGTTATAATCCCCTATATGTATCCGGTTCTCAAAGGAGAGAAATTCCTTCAGATCGAGGTTGATGGTGTTTCAATACCTTACAAAATTTGAAAAATAGGGACAGATGGATTAATCTATATATTTCGCCAACCGCGATCCCACTCGTCATGGCGTAGTCCGCAGGATGCCTCCGGCAGCGCCAAGCCGTAGCCAGAAAGGCGGCTGCAATAATAAAGGTAAAAGTCAAAAGTAAAAATGCAAAAGTATGGATATTGAAACTCTATTAGAACGTTTTTAATTTTGAATTATGAATTTGCTATTTACGCTTTAGGTTTTCCGTTTTATCTAATGACGGCACCGTCAAATTCATAAGCTTGTGGCCAAGCCAAACCTGGGATGAGCGAGGAAAGAATATTTTATGATAAATTCGAATAATACAATCAGGGGATGAAAATGAATTAACAAGGCTTGGTTTTACAAGCAATCAGGTTGCCGGCAAAATGTCGGAAATCACTAACATTGCAAAATGCGGCCTGGGAACCTGGGTACGAGTAGATAATAATCTGGAAGCTAAAACAGATGAAGCCAGAGGATTTTTGCCATGCCCCTGGCCGCACATCGGGAGATTTGCAAAAAGAGTTACAATAGTCAGACGAATCAATACAAGTGACACTATCAAATGGTCGGATCTGAATATCCATTTAATTGGCGAACACGGTTTCTTCCAGGGAAGAGGCTCAACCTTTAGGATCGAACCTAAAAATCTAATAGAGATGATATTCTAATGCGCTGCTCGCATAAGATGCAATGGTCAAGGTTTACTCGGCAGGTGACGGACTTACAGCGATCCAGTTTTCCGGATCGTTGCCGTAATCGGAAAGAACTTTACGAGTAAGGGATTGGCCGTCACCATCCGCCTGGCTCGGCCAGAGGTCCACTCCGCCGGGACAATCTTCCGGGTGAGAGCCGTCACTGTAATTGACCCGGTCCACGCGAATGTAGTACCCGCCGCCCATGACGTCGACCTCGCCCGGCATCGACAGTTCCACACTTTCGCCGGCGTTATTTAAACTTCCATCAAAGGGGCCAAAAATTTTCTCAACAGGAATATCCGGATAACGCCAGGAAAATGCCGCAGGATGCTTGGCCACTAACAAATATCCGCCGGCAGGAATTGTCACCGGCACATCGTCCGGGAACGTAAATTCAATACCATCGGTGAACTTCCATGCTAAGGCCGTTGCATCGCTGTATAACGTCACCGGCTCGAAACTGATATTGCACAACTCGATATATTCAAACTGGTCATTCGTGTAAGAGCCGCCCACCGGCCAGATCAAAATGAGACGGCGGACGTTTGTGCAACTGCTTGGTGCCGGAATTCTTGTGACCGTTACCGGGGATTTTGCCCAGGCCCGACGCGGTGGGGGACGAGGGCAGGCTATCCCCATTGCGGCCCGGCTTCACGTCGGCAAGGACGGGGTGATTACCGTCATGACCGGAAAAGTCGAGGAAGGGCAGGGGGCCCGAACGGAGTTGTTGCAAGCCGCGGCGGAAGAGCTGCGGGTTTCGGCGAACCAGATCCGGATGGTCCTGGCGGATACGGCCCTGGTCCCGGATGACGGCATGACGGCCGGCAGCCGAACGACTCCTAATAATTTTCCGCCGGTGCGAAGAGCTGCCGCCGCCGCCCGGGAAGTTTTAACGCGTTTGGCCGCCGAGCAATGGCAGGTCGATGCCGGCAGCCTCAAGGTAGACAATGGAACCATTACGAATCCGGCGACAAAACAGACAACCACGTACGGCCAGTTAGCCGGAAGTCAAAACATGCCGGAAGCCTTCAAACAAAATGTCCCCTCGGAGATCGCTCTGACTCCGGTCGACGAATGGAAAATATGTGGCACGGCGGTATCCAGGCCGAACAGCCGGGATATTGTCACCGGGGCACATCGCTATCCGTCGGATATCGTGCGTCCCAATATGCTCTACGGCAAAGTTCTGCGGCCGCCTTCCTATGGGGCGACTTTGACTTCCGTCGATGTATCCAAAGCCAAAGCCATGAAGGATGTCACCGTTGTCAGGGAGGAGCAGTTTGTCGGATGTGTCGCTCCGACGTCTTTTCTTGCCTCTCAGGCCATTAAGGCAATTGCCGAAACGGCTTCCTGGGAAACGACCTCTCATCCGTCGAGCAGGGAGATTTACCAGTATCTCAGAGAGCATGCCCGCCCGGGGCGTGATTCGGGGGAATCCGAAGGCTTTGCAAAAGCGAGCAAGGTCCTGAGTGAAACGTACACAACGGCATACATTCAACACACGCCGATGGAACCGCGTGCCGCTGTTGCCGAATGGAATGACGGCAGCCTGACAACGTGGGCGGGTATCGACTATCCCCAGCGCATACAGGGTGACCTGGCGCGCACTTTTGGGATTCCGACCGAACAAGTCCGTGTCATTGTTCCCGATATGGGGGGCGGCTTCGGGGGAAAACATACCGGTCAGGCCGCCGAAGAAGCGGCCCGATTGGCAAAAGCGGTCGGGCGGCCGGTCTCGATTCGCTGGACACGGGCGGATGAATTTACCTGGGCCTATTTCAGACCGGCGGCGGTGATCGACTGTAAAGGCGGCCTGGATGAAAAAGGGTCTCTGATTGCATGGGACTTTACCAATATCAACGCCGGCGGGGCCGCGATTGATACACCCTATCGAATCCCCGGCGCCAGAACACGCTCTGTTCGTTCGGATTCTCCATTGAGCCAGGGGGCGTACCGGTGCCTGGCTGCGACGGCGAATAATTTTGCCAGAGAGAGCTTTATGGATGAACTTGCCGCTGCGGCAGGGGCCGATCCGCTCGCTTTCAGGCTCGTGCATCTTGACAATCAACGGATCCGAACCGTGCTTGAGACCGCGGCGAAACATTTTGACTGGGAGACAAAGAGAAAACAGAACACACCCAATAGAGGTTTTGGACTGGCCTGCGGCACAGAAAAAAACTCCGTGGTCGCCGCCTGTGTGGAAGTGGGTGTTGACATGAAGCGTGGCATGCTCGAGGTCCGCAGGGTCTGCGAGGCCTTCGAGTGCGGGCCGATCATCAATCCGGCGAATTTAGTTTCGCAGATCCAGGGCTGTATCGTGATGGGCCTGGGAGGCGCATTGAGCGAAGAAATGCAGTTTGAAGACGGCAAAATTCTGAATACCAGCTTTACGAAGTATCTGGTGCCGCGTTTCAGGGATGTCCCCGAGATCGATGTTCATCTGGTCAATAAAACCGATATCCAATCGGTCGGGGCCGGGGAGACGCCCATTATCGCCGTCGCTCCCGCTATCTCTAATGCCATCTTTGCGACGACCGGGGTGCGCATTCGTTCGATGCCCATGCGTCCCGCGTTACTCAGACAGGCATAACAGCTTGGGGCAAGATTCCTGGAAAATAACATGGATACGCAAGACAGCTCCATCGATATTTTTCAAAAAGTCGTGGAGTACATAGATACGGGCGAACCGTTCGCTTTGGCGTTGGTTCTCAAGGCTGAAGGATCCACACCACGCAAAGCTGGCGTTCGGGCAATCATTGACCAGACCGGCAAAATCCAGGGGACTCTCGGCGGTGGCATCGTCGAAGCGGAAGCTCAGCATCGGGCGATTGAATCCTGCCGGTCGAGGAAACCCGTCATCTTTGACCTGCACCTGCAGGGGGCCGACAGGGTCGATGACGAACCTATCTGCGGCGGACAAATGCGTCTCCTTATCGATCCGACAGTCTCAAAAGACAGGGCTGTTTTTCTGCAGGCGGCGGAAGCGATTCGTCTCCGGCGGAAGGTTGTTTTGCTCACGACCATGATTAATGTCGAACAGACACAAATCAGTTATCAATGGTTTCCACAGGAGTCTATCCCTTCAGATATCGCTTTTCCATCAGCAGAAGAAATTTGCACATGCCTGAGGCACGAGGTGCCACAGCTTTATGCAAAGAAATCCGAGCATCCGGATGTTGTTACCGAGGTTTTTGTTGAGCCGATCATTCCCAAACCGCTTCTGTTGATTGCAGGAGGGGGACATATCGGCCAGGCTCTTGCACTTCAGGGAAGTCTGATTGGTTTCGATATTGTTGTGATCGACGATCGAGAAGAGTTTACTGATCCGGCACTTTTCCCGGCAGGGACAACGACCCGTTGCGGCAATATTTCAGAACAGCTCACCGGAATGTCCATCGGAAAAGAGACCTATATCGTGATTGTCACCCGCGGGCACAAACATGACGCCGAAGCTCTCGAAATCTGCATCCGTAAAAACGCCGCTTATCTCGGGATGATCGGCAGCAAACGGAAAGTGGCTTTGATTCGCAAGAATTTCATCGAATCCGGTATTGCCACTCCGGCAAAATTCGATAAAGTTTTCACACCGGTCGGATTGGATATCGGTGCCGTAACCGTGCCGGAAATTGCTGCGAGCATTACCGCCCAGCTTATTGCCGTCAGGCGAAAAGGCGTGATGCATACTCCGAAAGACAGGGTGCTGTTATGATTTATGCCGTCGTCCTTGCCGCCGGATGTTCGAGCCGTATGGGCAGCCAGAAGCTGTTATTGCCCTTCGGCGGTAAAACGGTCATCGCTCATATCGTCGATCAGATCCTTGCCGGTTCGACTAACGGCGTGTATGTGGTTGTCGGTCATCGGGGAGAACACATCGAGCGGGAATTATCCGGGCGGCCGGTTTCCATTGTGAACAATCCGAACTACGAATTGGGGATGCTTTCTTCGGTGCGTTGCGGGCTTCGTGCCGTCGATAAAACATGCCAATCGGTTCTTGTCGTGCTCGGAGACCAACCGTCCCTTACCACAGTGCTGGTCGATCAAATGATTGAATCTTTTGCCGGGACGGAAAAGCAGATTCTCGTGCCGCTTTATCAGGGCAAACGAGGTCACCCGATTTTGTTTTCGACAATGTACCGCGAAGAGATTTTAACGGACTTTGACGATGTCGGTTTGCGGGGGCTTCTTCGGGTACACGGTGACGAGATTTTCGAAATGAACGTCTCAAGTCCGGCCGTGCTCTCGGATATGGATTGTCCCGCAGACTATCGACGGGAACTTGCGTTGCTACGAGAAAGTGCCGGAAGGAGACCGCCCTCGAAGACCGAATGAAGTGGTAGACTTGTCGTATTAAAGTTGATGCAGACTAACGGCTCCTGACTGTGTTAATAACCTGCTCAAACTCTTTTAAAACCGTTTCATTTTTTTGTCCAATGATTGCATTGATCGAAATAATTGTAAGACAATTTGCAATAAATCCGGGAACAATTTCATACATCGTCTCGCCTAATCCAATTTGCTTCCATAATACAAGTACGACCGTGCCGGTTACCATTCCCGCCAGCGCTGACTGCCAGGAGGTCTTGCGGGAGAACAGTGCAAAAAGAATCAGAGGCCCGAACGCCGCCCCAAAACCACCCCAGGCATAAGAGACTATTCCCAAAATTGTTTTATTTTGGTCGAGTGCCATAATCAATGCTACAATTGAGATTATGATAACACACGCTCTTCCGATCCAAACAATCTCCTTTTCGGATGCTTCTTTTCTTATCACTTTGTTGTAAAAATCTTCCGATAAAGCCGAGGATGACACGAGCAATTGCGAATCTATTGTTGACATAATCGCTGAAAAAATCGCTGCTAACAATATTCCACCGAACCATGGATTGAACAGTTCACTTATCATGTATATGAAGACTTTTTCTTCCTCACCGTCGGCTAAATTATTGAACATTGCTATGCCGATGAAGCCGACAGTTACTGCTCCGCTCAACGATAGAAAAACCCAGATGATAGCGATAGACATTGATTTTTTGAGTTTTTCTATGGACTTGATGCTCATAAAGCGCACAAGAATGTGAGGCTGTCCGAAATACCCCAAACCCCAAGCCATACTGGATATTATCATAACGATACACAAGGGCAATTTATCTGCTTGTGGTATCAGGCTTGCTGATATCTGGTTTGATGCCATTGCCTTTTCAATTGCTTCGATTCGGCCGGCAGTATGATATGTCAACGCCGGAACTATAACTATCGCAAAGACCATTAACGCACCCTGAAGTAAATCGGTCCAGCATACTGCCAGAAAACCTCCCAGGAAGGTGTATGCGATAATTACAAATCCTCCGATGATTACTGCAATGTGATAATTAATACTAAAAGTTGATTCAAACAATAACCCCGTTGCCACAAGGCCTGAGGAAGCATATATAGCGAAAAATATCAGTATTATTATTGCGGAGATAATTCTTAACAGACCAGTCGGATCTCTAAAACGCGCTTCAAAAAAGCAGGGCAGCGTTATCGCATTGGTTTTCTGTGTATATACTCTCAACCGAGCTGAAACCAGCTTCCAATTCAAAACAGTCCCAATAAAAAGTCCTATGGCGATCCAGGCTTGCGGCATTCCGCCTAAATAAATCGCTCCGGGCAATCCCATCAGCAGCCAGCCGCTCATGTCGCTGGCCTGAGCTGAAAGTGCAGTTACCCAGGAGCCCATGCCTCTTCCCCCTAACAGGTAGTCCTCTAAGTTGGACGACTTTCGATAAAAACAAAAGCCGATACTCAGCAAGATCACGAAATAAGCAATGAATGTAATTAAGGTTGGAATTGACATTGAGAAATCAGGTTATCGCTCTCAACATTTACAGAAAAGAATTAATAACAACGTTTTTTGAACTTGTCCCATCCATAGTTGGAGGCTGAAAAAAGCGATGGCTACTCCAGCCT
>CAZFOQ010000173.1:0-7519 GCA_964520535.1 uncultured Pirellulales bacterium
TACTTGAAAGGCAATTTTTATGCCCGCTTTACCTACAAACTACAGATGCACCCAAATTGAGGAGTCTTCTTTGAACATTTTTCCTATAATATCTGATATTTTTGGTTATTTGGCTTGGATTCGGTAAATATGGCCCTTCATGAGAAAATCGAGTTAATAGTCTGAATATTTTTAGCTGTTTGTTCTTGACGAAATGACTTTTAGTTGATAATTGATATTTCATAATTGATAAATGACTATTAGGGCTGGTTTAAATTGAAAGGAGGCCATTATGGCAAAGAGGTTTTGTATCGTAATATTCATCGTTTCATTATTGGTTTTGGCTAGCTGCACTAGTCCTGATAGCGGGGTAAGCCGGAGGTTACCGACACGAACCAAACCAACACTTGGCACAGGTAGCCCAGTCAACTTAACCGAGGCTAGTGAAATTGATATTGTAGAGAAAATAGTGGCCCATCGGCAGGCGTATCGGCAGGGGCTTGAAATGCTGGTCAGATATTACACAAGGATTGGTAATAATGAGAGGCTGAACTGGGCGAACAAGGAATTGAAAGACCTGAATATCATGCGGCAATATAATTATATCGTTCCTGTTGTGCCCTCGAAAGATTATAGAGCAACCACTTCGATTCCGGATGCGGATCTTATTTATGAAGATGCATCGTTGCAGAAGAAACGGGCTGAGAGGCTTGGTCTGCTTCTTGTAGACAGAGATTTATTTCGAATGGCTCTGAGAAAATTCGAGCAGGTCATAACAAAATACCCAAGTAGTGACAAAATTGACGATGCAGCATATCAGGCCGGCGAAATTTCTGAATATTTCAAGGATTACTCGATAGCACTTGATTATTACCAGCGGGCGTATGGTTGGGACACTGATACACCACATCCGGCGAGATTTCGGGCGGCGCGTATTTTGGATAAGCATATGCATCGCAATGCAGAGGCGCTGGCGCTGTATATCAAAGCCGTTGAAATAGAAGGAAGATATGGTAAATACAGGGAATTGAAAGACGTTGCAGAAGAGCGAATAAGGGCCTTACAAAAGTCTGGCGAAGGCCAACCTTGATAGTAGTGTGAGCTAAAAGTCTTTAGAATTAAAACGCGGGCCTGGCTGAGTATCAGGCCCGCGTTTTTTTTTATGTAAAATGAGTGTTTCAAAATTTCAATTTTGCAAAGGCTTTTTTTGTGACAGGTAAGAAGTGTTGTCGGAATTTGAGAGTAAGATAGCGGATTTTATAGAAGCACATGGGCTTCTTGGCTCAGCATCTAAAATTCTGTTGGCTGTTTCAGGCGGAGTTGATTCGATAGCGCTTCTATATGTGATGCAAGCACTGAAAATCCATAATGTTTTAAGAGCCGATCTGCATTGTGCCCATATCAATCATCAGTTGAGGGCAGAACAGGCAGATAAGGACGAAGATTTTGTAATGGCACAGGCGGCCGAATTGAAATTAACTTGTACGACTAAGCGGATTAGTGTGAGCAGGTTTGCTCGTGAGAATAAACTGTCGATTGAGACTGCTGCCCGAAAATTACGAATGAAAAGTCTGCTTGATATCGCCAGGGCTGATAGCTGCAGCCATATCATAACGGGACATCAGAAAGATGACAATGCTGAGACAGTGATCCACAGGATGCTTCGCGGAACGGGCTTTCGCGGCCTTGCCGGGATTTGGCCGGCACGAAAATTTAACGAAAATGTCTGGATTGCCAGACCCATGTTATGCGTGAGGCGAAACGAGATTGTTAAGTATCTTCAGGAAAAAAAGTTGAGTTGGTGTGAGGACCTGACCAATGCCAATTGCAGATACACCCGAAATTACATCCGGCATCGATTGCTTCCGGAATTGCAGCAGGATTTCAACGGCTCGCTTGTGGAGCAGTTATCTGAGTTGTCTGAATCAGCACGAAGATTCTATAAGATTGTCTGTAATTATGCGGATGATATTTGGCCCAAAGTAGCCGATTGCATAGGCGAAAAGATAATCCTAAATGTGAAATTGCTTGCTAAAGAACCACAACCGGTCAAGGTTGAGATTATTCGGCGAAGCTTAGTACACATCGGCTGCGGCGAATCAAATGTGACACAGCAGCATTACCAGAGCATTCTGCAGTTGGCCCAACAGAATGTAACAGGCAAATTGATAGAATTGCCGGGGGGATTTATTGTCCGGCGGGAATATCATGATTTGATTTTTAGCCCATGGGAGGAGACTTCCGCCCAGGGTAATATGGATAATGTTGATAAAAGTATCGAGTTGGAAATTCCGGGTAAGACGCAGTTTGGTCAATATTTCATTGAAGCAACAAAATATTTAGCCCCCAGTTTTACTGGGGGTTCTATTTCGAAATTCATCGAGTATTTTGACCTGGATAAAATTATGCCGCCGTTAGTTGTTCGTTTCAGACAGCCCGGTGACAAGTTCGTCCCCTTGGGACAAAAGGGCGAAACGAAAATCGGCAAATTTATAACTGCCCAAAAAGTGCCGCATGATATTCGGCAAAGAGTTCTTGTTATCACGGATAGCGAAAAGATCCTCTGGCTTTGGCCGGTCCGCATCGGTGAACAGGCAAAGATTACAAACGAAACCCGCAAAATCCTTCAATTGAAAATAACTCAAAACGTAATCTCCTGATTAACTATCAACTAAACATTATTAATAATTTATTCATCTTGTATCGCTTTATTGCTTTGAGTGTCTATTACGGTATCGGTCTGCATATCAATTTCGAGTTCCATATTCCTTTCGATTTTCAGCGGACGATTTACATTAAAATATGCATCTTCCGGAAATTTTGTGTTTGTGGAAAGATTTTTCGCAGTCCAACCTACTCTCAGCCGATAAGTATTCTCACTAAGGAAATATGCCTTGAATTGTCCCTGAGCATCGGTAACTGTACGTTTGATATTTTCCCCATCACTTGATATTAATATAACTCGGGCATTTTCAAGTGCATCCTCTCCAGCTTTGACAACACCTGAGATAATGAAGCCGTCTTCGTCTGCGAAGTTTAATTCCATGCTTTGGCCGGGCAATATATCGATTTTCTTTTGTTGGTAGTATGTTTCAGTAAAAGCAGATATCCGCAGCTTTCCGGAAGGAATCCCGGAGAGTTGATAAAAACCATTTTTGTCTGTTGTTGCAGAGAATTCAAGGCTTGAGAAACTGGTCCGGACATTATTTGTTCTGGCCGTATCGAAATAAGCAGAAATCTTTACATCAGCTATTCCCATACCCTTTTCATCGAAAGCATATCCGTAGAGGCTCGCTCCATGATCAAGGACAATATCGTTGAACTGACCATTTGGCTGGCTAATATCTTCTAACAGATAGATATTTGGAGTGTAATCAGGGGCATTAACTTCAATTATTTTAAATTCCGAACCAAGCCCAAGGATAGAATAATTGCCTTCCTTATCTGTCGTTGCCCGTGGTAAAATTTCATTTCTGTTCACATTCTCATTCGGGTAGAAGACAATAGATGCTCCTTCGATAGCTTGGCTATCAACAGAGACGACCCGGCCAAAGCGGAGTGTCGCATGCTGGAGCATAAATTGAGTTCTATTAGGATCATCTGAAATTGGTTTGACAACAACCAAATCATTAGTGAGAGGATCGTAACCTTCTGCACTAACTGTAATTCGGTAATGTTTGTCGATAGGAAGATTTTGCCTTCCAGTATCAAAAAAACCATCGGGGGAATTAAAGGTGTGTCCTTCCTCAGACCATGTTACAGAGTAACCATATGCTCTATTGCCTGTTCGGCTGGCATTCATTCTAACATGAAATTTTGGAATTGGTTTCCCTGTTTCAGCGTCAATAACTTTTCCGTAGATCCTGCCCGAACTTTCAACTATAACTGCCTGTTCATCCTGGCTGAAGTCAACATTGTGCTTTGTTGATGTAATTCCCTGGCCGAATATTTGCAGTTCCAATTCACCATCTTTGGGAGCATTTGGAATAATGAAAGTCCCATCCGGATTGCATGGGTAGTGGTTCTTGCTAATATTTCTGACTCCATTATACTCATCCATAACAACGAATGTTCCTGGTACCGGATTTTCCTGACTGTCTAATACACTGCCCTTTAGTTCGTATGGGTCGGAGAGCCGGATATTGATTTGTTTATTTGCCTTACTTAAATCAAGAGTTGTGTTGAAAACGAACGGCGCGAACTGATTATGAACCGCCCATAAAGTTAACTCTCCGACATCAACATTATCCAGTAAATACATTCCCTCTTCATTTGTTTCGCACTTGATAACGTTCCACATTAAGGGAGATTGCGTATTGCCCACCGTTACTCCCGCAACGGGTTTGCCCTGTGCATTAGTGACCTGGCCGAAAACGACGATACCCGATTTAAGAATAATCTCCTTATATATGCTCTGACCGGCAGGAGCGGGCTGGAAATCGATAGAAACCGATGGATATACGGAATGATGAACATTAATCCGTGGTGTAGAGTAAGCAGGGTCTATGCCATCTATTTCAAATTTTCCATCGATGTCGGTCAATACAGACAAAGACGTATTAGTTAATCCTAAAATACACACTTCAGCATCGGAAACAGGTTGATTATTCGGGTCTATTACTCTCCCGTTAATTTTTGAGCCGGGACTTAGCTCAATCGTGACATCTTTCATTTTACCCTGTTCCACATGCACAACAATCCTCTGTGATGCATAATCTGTAGCCGTAACATACACTGGAACTTCCACTGATAATACATCCACAGGTACTTCCTGTTGGAAGATAGGAGTAGTTAGGGTGAACCGACCATCGGCGTCAGTGAAAATGACCTCATTTTGCTGAAAACCTACCGAAGCACCCTGAATAGACTTGTAGGTGTTTTTATCAAGAACTATGCCGGATACTCCGGTTTGAATTTCTTTTGGAGTTATTTGAGGTTCAACAGGTATCTGATTAATAACTGTCTCCAGAGGCTCCTTTACAGCTTCGGATTCGGACTCAGCCAAACGTTCCTGTATAGCTGAAATTGCTTGCTCAAATATATTATCCGGTTCCAGCCCCTGGAATTGACTGGCTAATACCTGTAAATCAGCCAATACGGATTCATCGCCGATTTGCCCAAGATATTCGGCCACCTGAAATTTCACAGTATCCTGCCCGGACTGAAGCAGTTGCAGCAATCCCGGTAAATCTTTCTTCTCAAAGAGCTGCTTTGCCGTCTCCAGTTCTATTGCGAGCAGTTTGTCAAAAGGATCATCTTCGATTTGGAGATCTTTCTGATTGGTTCCGGTTGTGTGTAGTTGTTCAGTATGTTGCCGGGCGTGGCCATCTATCAGGTACCGGGACATGATGAGTAATCCGAAAATTATCACCGCAGCGGCGGCAAGTTTTGTAACTGGACTTTTCATAATTGTTCTCCTGAAAACGCATAAAGGCGTTGTTTGCTTTTTTGATTGTTGTTTAGTTTCCTCAAAGACAGAGAGCATTTTGCTACGTAAATTCTTCCGATGTATCGGATTTGGCTGAGTGTCGATATTGAGCCGGTTGACAATTTCTTCGAAATCTTTTTCGTTTTCGAACATCTTACATATCTCCGTCAACAACGGTTAATAGATGGTTTCGCAAATCATTCATTATTCTATGCACTGTAACACGTAAGGTTGTTTCTTTGACATTCAGAATATGTGCTATCTGCTCGTATGGAAGATTTTCAAAGAACCTTAGCGTGACAATGGTCTGGTGCTTTGGTTTGAGTTTCAGGATAGCCGCATATAGCTTCGGCCAGTCCGACTCGGGCGAATTACAATTGCTTTGGCTGTTCGAATCTTTTCTCGATTCGGGGGCCTCTGCAAGCAGTTTTTTACGCCGTGACGTTTTTCTGATATAGGCGTTTGCCTGGTTGACCGCTATAGCATAGAGCCAGTTACTGAAATCCTGCTCGGTCTGGCCGGTAAAGGTCCGGATTTTCCTCGCGACTTCGAGAAAGATTGCCGAAGTTATATCTTCGGCGATTTCTTTATTAAAGAGCCGATGAACGCAAAATCGAAAAATACGATCATAATACAACTCGTAAAGCTGACCCAGAGCATCTGCCTGCGTACGAGCCTGGAGGACCAAATTGTCGTTATCTGTCCGTTTCGCGATTTTTACCATAGTACCAACCATTGTCGCATTTATAATTGCGCGGCAGGCGATTATGTTACAACATATTGCAAAAATGTCCCGTACAATGTATTTTAAGTCGAAAGGTAGTTTTTCTGACAGGTAAATTTAATGATCCAACAGGAACGAATCAGAGTTCTGAATGATAATAGCCCCAAGGATGGCAAGTTCGTGCTGTACTGGATGCAGGCGGCCCAGCGAGCCGAGTACAATCATGCATTGGAATATTCGATCCGAAGGGCCAACGAACTTAAAAAACCGGTTCTTGTATTTTTCGGTATCGCGGAAAACTGGCCCGAGGCGAATCTGCGGCATTATTATTTCATGCTCGAAGGTCTTCAGAAAGTCCGCAAAGAACTCCATGCTAAAGGTATCCAGATGGTCATCCGGCGGAAATCTCCCGATGCCGGAGCGGTGGAATTAGCCGAGGCGGCGGCTTTGGTAGTTGTTGACGCAGGACAATTAAGAATCCAGAGGCAATGGCGGCAAAACACCGCACAACGGATAAAATGTCCCCTATATGAAGTAGAGACCAACTTAATTGTTCCTGTTCAGGTGGCTTCGGATAAGGAGAATTTTTCCGCCGGGACATTTCGACCGAGAATTACAAAGCAGCTTAAAAACTACATGGTGTCTTTGAAACAGACCCGGCCCAAGCTCGATTCGCTCGGTTTAAAACTAAAAAGTTTCGATATCGAAGATATCGATAAGGCTGTCTCAAAACTTAAAATCGACCATAACATCGGCAAAGTCGATTCGTACCGGGGTGGTACGGATGAGGCGAAACGCAGGCTGCGCGACTTCTTGAAAAACAAGCTGAACAAATTCGACAGGCTTCGAAACGACCCGTGCGCGGATTGCGTCTCGCATATGAGTCCGTATCTGCACTTCGGACAAATTTCGCCATTATATATTACCCTTGAGGTCTCAAAAACTTCCGGCAAAGGCAAAGAGGCCTACCTTGAGGAGCTGATTGTCCGAAGGGAGCTCAGCCATAATTTCGTCTATTACAATCATAAATATGATACGTTCGCCTGCCTTCCGCCCTGGGCTAAGAGGACGTTGAATTTTCACCGGACGGATAATCGCGAGTATGTATATTCTCTCAGGGATTTCGAACGGGCAAAAACACACGATCCATATTGGAACGCCGCCCAGAAGGAAATGGTTCTGACCGGCAAGATGCACGGCTATATGCGAATGTACTGGGGCAAAAAGATTCTCGAATGGAGTATCAATCCTCAAACAGCGTTTAAAATTGCTCTGCAGTTGAATAACAAGTACGAGCTTGACGGCAGGGACCCGAATGCTTTTGCGGGCGTGACGTGGTGCTTCGGCAAACACGACAGGGCATGGTCGGAAAGGCCGATCTTTGGTAA
>CAZFOQ010000174.1:0-7477 GCA_964520535.1 uncultured Pirellulales bacterium
TGTATGAGGTGGTGATGTTTGTAATGCCGTCTGTGGTCAGCTCGCTTTGAAGTGAAGATGCAATTTCATTAAATCGTTGTTCTTCGGATGTAATCCCGGATATCGAAACGCGGTTTAGCCAGAAACGAATTATATCAAATCCTGATTCGGCACAGGCTCTTGCTCGATCGGCTTTGCGTAGATTCTCAGCGAACTGCACGTTAGTACATGATATTGCAGCCATGGAGACAGCCAGTGCGGAAAATACAATAATAAATATCATCGAGATGATAAGGACAGCTCCATTGCGTTTAAGGTGAGACTTTATAATTGCCATTTTTCCCTCCCAAAAATGAACTCACCGGGGGGGATTGAAGGTAACTTCTATGTGCCAATTAAAGTATAAGATATGCCGGGCAAATAGCCAAAAACGAGCCATGAAAAACGTCATATTATTACGTTTTTTCCTGTTCTGCGAAATATGAGCTGCGGGCAAACGGTGAGGACATAATCCAGGAAAATCCCAGTTCCATACCTTTTTGCTTCCACCAGTCGAATTTGGCGGGCTTGACGTATTCGATAACCTCAAGTGAATCCTTCGAGGGTTTGAGGTATTGGCCGATTGTGATTCTTTCACATCCGACCTCCCGCAGATTTTTCAAGACCTGCTCGACCTCGGTATCGGTCTCTCCCAAACCAAGCATAATTGAGGATTTGGTCGGGATATTTTCAAATTTTTCATGGGCCGTTTTCAGCAGGTTCAAAGAGCGTTGATAGTTCCCACCCGCTCTGGCAGCCGGGTATAGAGATGGAACCGTTTCGATGTTGTGAGCGAATACGAAAGGCAGACAATCTCGTAAAATATTCAGAGCCTTTTCCTGGCAGTTGCGAAAATCAGGAGTTAATATTTCGAATTTCATATCGGGGCACCGGCGCCTTACTTCATTAATGCAGTTGCGAAAATGGCCGGCTCCGCCATCCGGCAAATCATCACGGCTGACACTGGTAATAACCAGGTATTTCAATTGCATTTGTTTTGCCATCTTGGCCAAACGTGCCGGTTCGTCCGGGTCCGGCGGTTTTGGTTTACCGAGGGCCACCGAACAGAATCTGCAGTTTCGCGTGCAAACTCTGCCGAGTATTAAAACTGTTGCCGTTCCTCTTGCCCAGCATTGACCCCGATTAGGACAGTTTGCATTACTGCATATAGTTTCCAGACCCAGAGAGCTAAGGATTTGTTCGGTGTTCTGGAAAGCGCTATTGGCTGGTAAAACTCTCCGTAACCAGGGCGGCAGTCTTCGTCGCTTGTATTTCGTAGCTCTCTGTAAGTCCCGTAAGGGACGCCCTGCGGCGGAGTCCCGAGGACTGCCACGGGTATCTCGTATTTCGTTTTTTGCCTGCTGATTCACTAAAAATGCCTTTTAAGCAGTTGGGATAATATTTCTTTGGCACTACTCATCGGGTGGCGTTTGCCCGTTTCTTTTAATACCGAGGTCATCTCCACATCATCAAGGCCGCAGGGTCTGATGAAATCGAAAATACTTAGGTCGTTTTGAATGTTAATTGCCATCCCATGATAGGTCACAAATTTGGAGATGCGCACCCCGATAGAGGCGATTTTTCTTTCGCCGACCCATAGGCCGGGAAAGCCCTTTCGTCTTGTGCCCTCAACGCCTAATTCTTTTATCAATTCTGTGCCTATTGCTTCGAGTTCTCTGATATATTTGCTGATTCCGAGCCCCAATTGCTGCAGGTGCATGATCGGATAAAACACCAACTGGCCCGGATTGTGAGCTGTTGTGCCGCCGCCTCTGCGGATTTCAACTACATCGATATGTTTTTGTGCCAGCTCCTCTTGGCTGATTCGCAATTTATTAAGGCTTTGCCGGGCACCAAGAGTGATAACCGCCGGATGCTCAACTATAATCACGGTGTTTGGTATCTTATTCTGGCGTCTTTTTTCAAGTAATTGGTGCTGTAAATGCAGAATTTCCCGGTATTCGCCAAGTCCGCAGTCGCGAATTTTCAAAGAGAATCTGCAGGTTTCGATTGTTTCAGACATTTTGTTCACGAATCTAATTTTAGCGGCGAATTCTAAGGATTGCACGGAATTTCCATGACTATGACGGGCATTAGCCTTGCGGCAAATAGTATTTGATGGGATTGCTATTAAAATTGAAGTGCTGCCGGATGCGCATAAAAGAAGACTGACGAGAAGCCAACTTCTCGCCAATCTCAACTTTTTCATTGCCCCGCTCGTCCGATAGCCACAGACTGTAAAGTAATTTTTTCAATCCGACCATGAAGGGGATTAGTTGAAGGCGATACCTACGCCTATTTCTGCATTCTCAAGCAAATGATTACGATCCACTCTGACAACTTTCCCAGCTTTGATGCGGGCGAATTGTCCTTTTTCCTGTGCCAGGGGCTCAGTCCGTGGAAAATTGAGTTCCACAGTATGGCCTGTCTGCACCGGTGTTGTTACCGGCAGTGTAATGAAGACACCTGTTTTGCTGATGTTACAGCTTCGGCCGTTAAAAAATCTATTGGCCTCAGGTATCCAAACACTGACGGGCCAGGAAACTTTATTTCTGCTATCCGTTCGTTGCTCAATTAACGTCTGCATAATAACTTTCTCCTACAAACAATCGTTCCATCAATGATTATTCTTATCGGCAGCGTTAATCTGGATAGTTTAGCATATTTGGGCAAATATTTGCGTTTTCCGGAAAAAGTTTTTTTTGACGGGTGGATCATGGTATTATTCCTTTTTTTATCGGAGCCGAAATGAAATTTTTTTCGGTTAAAATCATCTCTATTCTTTTTCAAGCGATTGTTTACCCAATGAATATCCCACGATCCTGTGTCGGAGGTTTGCCAAGGGTTGTATAATTGGGTTTGTTCCCTGGGGGATAAATTGGCTTTGTTTTGGCTTTGTTTTTCCGCCGTTCGCAAGGCCGAAAATCACCGTAATCCTTTATTGTGTTTATGGTTACGTTCATTTGGCCATTTAGATAATTGGCTTTGTTTTGCATTTTTTTCTTCTGTCTTCTGACTTCTGAGTTCTGCCGTAAAAATTGGCTTCGTTTTGGGTTCGTATTGGCTTCGTTTTAATGCCGATCCCCGATAAGATACAGAGAGTCATTAAAGGAATTCGCCCGAAAAAAGGCGTTCGTATTTCCTTATTGTTCCCAGACTTATACATATTTACTTTCTTCTGAATTCTGTCTTCTGACTTCTGTTGTTGAAATTGGCTTTGTTTTGCATAAAAAGGGTCGATTTGTAGAGAACTCTCGACACTTGTCGAATCGCCGATTAAGAGGATTAGCGAATTGGCGAATAAGTTAATTGGCCGACTAAAGCTTCTAATCATCAATCTCCTACCTAAAACATTAATAAGAATAATTCTCTAATTCACTAATGAACTAATCCGCTTTTTCATTGATTTGCGATTCTATGGCCATGATTTTCCCCCCGATTGACAATGAACAATGAACAGCGAACTCTCCATAGTTCGTTAGGAATTATACTCAATTCCGCCCAAGAAACAAGCAAAATCCGCATCTTTAAGGCAAATTGTCCTTAACTTCTGACTCAGCGTATGGCGTAAAGGAATCCCCAGTCATTGCAAGGAGCTTCGATGAGTTCAGGATACTATTTAGATAGTTTCGAACATCTAAAAGAATTCCGTCTTTTTTATTTCAGCCACGAACGGACTTGAAGTTACATTAAGATCTTAAGCAGAGAATTAGTGTTTCCTATTACAAGGTTTCGACATTCCTTTGCTTGTTTCAAGGTTATTGATTTACTATGTGCTGCTCCATTTCTGAAAGATTCAATGAATAGACCCCAGTTCTTTATGAATTCACCTTTTAAAAGACATGCAGCCTTTTTGTGTTTCCGTATATAAGAAAGGAACATTCCCAATATCGGAGCTGGTTTAAGTTCATGCCGAACTCGAAGTAGTATATGCCACATTGATCCCATGGTAAGAGGCTTATCTTCCGAGAGAAATGACCTCAACTCACTTATGGAGCGTTCAACGGAATTCCGTTCCGATGGTGAGAGCTTAATTGGGCCAAAATCGCATTTATAAATGCTTTCATTGGCTAAGAGACCATCTTGACGCAAAGATTCTTTGAATGAATTGAAGAACTCTTTATGGATGTGATATTCAAGCGCTTTTGCATACTCGATTATAACGGGTGCGTAATCTGCATTTCCGACATCTAATCTTTCGAGTTCCTTAATAAGGATCTCGCCAGTGCTTAAGAAGCTTCTTACTTCGTCATCCAGATGATCCCATTTTGTTCCAAATATTTTTATAATATCTTCTAACTGGGCATCCCAACCAGTGTCCGGTGTGTATTTGGATTCCAACATCCTCAGTTCATGAGCCGTCTGGTTGTTGAAAATATCCATGTACTCAGCAGGATCTGTCGGAGATTTAGCCTCACATTCCTGTCTTGCATGCTGTGCTGCGCCTATTGCTTTATTTATGTCGCTAAGTCCGAGGGTATATAAGATAGATTCGACATCTACTAAGACTTTTTGCCGGATCGCCACTTCCTCGATGAAGAACTTAATAGCAAGCTTGACAGCAGCTTCGCCTATTTCTAGACGATCCTCAGGCTGTGAGAAAAATGAAAATAGAGTCAAGGCCCCAGCAAGCTTGATTGCATTCTGTCGGACACGAACACTGAACAGAATATCGCTCTTGATTTGTGAGAGAACCAACTCTTGTGCTTTTTCTAATTCATGGAAAAAATTATCGCGCAAGACAACAGTTTTTTTCTTGAACCGGTCTTTGACCAATGGATGTTCGGTCTGAATGGCATAAACAAGCGTCAGATGATCGCGTATTTCGCCAGCCAGGCGCATACGCATTCTGCCCATTGCTAATTCTCTTTGATTACGAGACAATTCCCTTAGACGCTGCTTAGTCATACGATGCATGCGAACAAGCATACGGTCCTCTATGGCGTTGAAATTCGGGTCCGCAACGGTAACACGATAACCCGTATTTTTGCTAACTTCAGTATTATAATTCGTCGAAAAGAAGCAACTAAACTGATATGGACCGATTGTCTCCACTTTGGTTTCATAACGGATCTTACCCTGTTCCAGAGCTAGTTTCAAAGGTTCAACCATGCCTTTATAACGAAACCAGTCGTTAAATTCCGTTACTACAAAATTAAAACGCTTACCCTGATATGCTTCTCCAATCCTGATAAAATTAGCTGGGGTCATGCCCCCGCAGTAGCGATTCAGTCCAGGTAATCCATGGGCACGCACGTTCTTCGCTTCATCGCCAAGCATCAGGTCTTTGACTGAAAAAGTTTTCCCGGTGCCCGGAGCGCCAAATAGCGCCAAGTGAAATCCTGTGCTGCTGGCTTGCGAACCTTCCGGATTGATAATTTCTGTTGCGGTCATACCGTACTGATGAGCCAAAGCCAACAGTATGTCGAAATAAAGCATCGGTCCAAAAAGCTCTTCCAGATAGTGTGTAACCAAGCCGAGACTCATCTGTTCGCGTCCAAATTCCAGGGTTTCTTCGAGTCTATTAGCAAGTGCGTCACGAAGGTAATCTTCAAATTCCTTCTCCATCTGTTGCACATGAGCCAGTTCTGCTTGAGCCGCTTCGGAATTGATGACGGGAAGTTCCCTACTTTTTGGCGAAGCCAACACGCCACGCAGCAGGGGAACCATTTCTGTATAAAGCGCGTAGGTAGTGACGTCCTTTGCGGTACCGGGCAGCTTACGGATAAGCTTGAATCCCAGTAAACTATCAAGCGTATTCCTCCAACGCTTGAATCTGGCTTTGATAACGGTGAAATCGGCCTGGAATCCAGGCTGATTGAGAAAATACTCCAGCACTTCACGGGCTTCACGTTCAGTTGTGAAACACTGCAGGATATCAACTTCTAACTGGTCCCAGGCGTTTCCCGGCCGGAGATTCCAATTCTGGATGGTGTAGTACTGTCCGAAATAGTTTTCCGGAAATGTCACTGGGCGTTTCATGTTCATACCAAGCATATCCCTGCTTGTACCGTTTATAGCTTCAAGAAACTGCTCCTCGCTCAAGCTATTGGCATACGATTGCGCCTTAATAACGCTCATTTTTAGACATTGCTGCAGGAGATCACGTCGTTCCTGTAATTGGTCTGGTGACAAGTTCATTTATTCTCCCCTACGTTGATAAAGCGTCTTATCTTCTCAAAGTCAACAGCCGCAAGATTATTTCGAATTTTCAAATCCTCAAGATATATATACCCGATTTTCTTGTGTAATCCTTCTTTTCGATTCGCGGGTGAGCCAAGTTTGTTGCGTACTTCGTTACCGCGAGGTTTTGGTACAACCAGATATAGTTCAATCTCTGATTCCGGCGCAGCGGTCAATAGATTTCTAAACCTGTCGATCCCACTCGTAATAGTGGTTGTTCGCTCAACCTCAAACGCGGCTACTATTCCCTTACCCCCATTGTGCCATATTACGTCTATCTGTTCGATAATCTCACGGGCCGCCTTTGGCATGCCTTGTACCCTCTGTGGCAGGTCGCTGCTAATTTGTCTGAACTCGGAGTATTTAGTCTGTTCTGTCTTGCCGATGTGCGCCTTAAGTTGACGCATTCCAGCCATTTCTACTAACCGGGCAATCGCCAAATCATGATCGGACTCCTCACTGGTGGCAAGCCGATACTCAACATCCACCCCAAGTTCAGCGAAAAGTTGCTCGCGCTCGATGTCTTCCTTGAGCTTCCAAACCTTGCGTCCCGATTTGGCCTTACTTACCTTGCCGGCCGATGCTTGAGAAATCGGCACTAACTGAGCAATGCTGTTTAGGACCTGCTGAATTTCTCTCGCTTCGGCCATATTTGAATTTATCAAGTTCTCATATATCTTATTAAGAATATCGTCCTGTGTAGCAAATCCGCGAGCGTAAAGCAATCGCTTGATTAGATACTCAATCCTTGCTTCCACCGGTACAAAGTCTAAATCCGCATAGGAGGCCCTATAGTGCTGTCTGCTGTATTCCTCGAGAGTTTGCTTCAGCTCGTCGCCGGGACTTTCTTTCAAATACCACTTACCGTCCTTTTCATCAAAATTATTGGTTAAGTATGGCACAAGCTCTTTTTCGCTTATTTTGTCCAAAAGATTGTTGTTCAATAGCCAGGGCATCAGTTTCATATATATAAGCGATAACGACGCCCCTTGGTGATGAAGGACGGCTTCTGCTGCTAATCGCTCAATCTGTCGTCCAATCTCGGCATGTTCAATCTGCTTGAACTCCGGCTGTTTTTTCACCTTCTGGAACGAAAGGATAAAATCGCCAAGCATCGAACCGCTACGACGCGTGCTTATAGTGTGTTCGTATAGTTTTATAGCGGGTTGGTAGATCATCCCGTCGCGTTCCGCAAGCCTGAATCCCGCGTCATGTGCCGCAAGGTGAATCGCGTTCCACACCTTAAACTCCTTGTTATGAAACGTCATCACCATCC
>CAZFOQ010000175.1:0-7424 GCA_964520535.1 uncultured Pirellulales bacterium
ACAGTATCAATTGTTAAAGAACTAAGCCATTATCATTTTTCTTGGAAAGTACAGTGAAGGTAAATAAACCACATAAAAATCAGCAGAATTTCAATTTCTAAGTAAAACACTCACTTTATTAAGCCGATTAAAAGAGTTATGAACTGGAAAAGAATGCTCATTTTTGAACAGGGCGAGGTTGTAGGCCTGGATATTGGCTCGTCTGCTGTCAAGATAGTTGCATTGCGCAAAGACGACTCAGGTTATGCAGTTACTGCAGCGGGCATCACCGAGATTACTGCAGGTGGAGATAGCAGAAGCACCGTAAGGGCGATTCGTGAATGTGTTATGATGACCAGGCTTCGGACCCGAAAAAAGCTTAGGACAAAATTGGCTGTTTGCAGCGTAAGTGGTCCGGAAGTAGCGGTTCGGGATTTCGAGCTTCCTGTGCTATCGGATAAAGATGTAGAAGGAGCAGTTTTGCTTGAAGCTGCACAGGTTTGTCCATTCAATGCGAATCAGGCCGCTGTCGATTATCAACTGATACATAATGGTGATGACAAGACAAGAGGCATTCTGGTTGCGGCCACGAATACGCTAATGACAAGAAAGATACAGTTCGCTAAAGAAGCCGGTCTTAAGTGTGTCTTGATGGATGTTGATGGATTGGCACTTTTAAATTGCTTTAATGGCTTGGTTAATGAACACGAAAGGTCCGGAACGGCAATCTTGAATGTTGGTAGCTCCTATACGACGCTGGCAATTATGAGCGAAGAAGGTTGGCCATTTATCCGAGATACGAATTGTGCCGGTGATGATATCGTCAGGCAGATTGCAGCCGAAATTAACATCCCGAAGGAAACTCTCAAACCGATTTTGTTTGGTGACTCGCCGGACTCTGGGATCGAGCTTGGTGATAGTCTGGAAAGGGCTTGTAGTGAACTGATTGCCGATGTTTCTGAGACATTGCGTTTTTATGCCGCTCAGGAGAAATCAACACCTGTGGAGAAGATATTTGTGTGTGGTGGTTTTGCACCGGCGTGGGGATTCGTTGAGTTGTTGAGCAATCGGCTTGGGACCGAGGTGTTGTTATGGAATCCATTTGACAACATGCGATGTGAAGCATCCAAGAGGAGCAAGGACATTTACAAGAAGGTAGGTCCTGCGATGGCTGTTGCAGCCGGCCTGGCGATGAGATCAATAAGAAATGTAGCTTGTGAGCAGTGAAGTGAAAAATATCACTAATCATAGCAAAGTTATATTCACAATAGACCTGTTAAAGGGACAGGGTATCCCACCCAAGAGTGGCCCCGCCGGTATTACGATAGCCGTGATAACCGCAGTCGTGCCGGTGATTTTCGCGATAGTAATATTTGGCCTCCATTCACACAAAAAAGTAATTATGTCTATACAACAGCAGGAAGTAGTCAAATTAGAAGCAGAAATCGCAGAATTGTCAGCCGCTGTAGAGAATCAAAAAGCATTAGAAAGGGAGAAAATCCATTACGGCGTTTGCATCTCGGAGGTTAACTCCTCAATTGAAAAATGTACTCAATGGTCGCCGGTTTTGACAACACTAATAGATAATATGCCGGGCTCGGTTGTATTGACCAACTTAAAAGTAGAGCAAGATTCGGTAGAAAAAGAAGTATCCAAACCGGATGATCCCAAGAAAAAGATTAAGATCAATGTGCCCGTAAACAGATTATGGTTAAGTGTAAGTGATAACGGACAAGGCAACTGTGATGAAGCAGTTAGAAAGTTTCGGGACCGTCTTCGATCTTCACCTCTTCTTGGACCGATGCTGGCAAGTATCAATGTTTCGCATAGAACCGACAAGCTTGAAGGAAAAGAAATAGTATTTTACGAGATCAGTTGTCTGTTTAATCCGGAATTATAGCATGGCTTTTTTGAAGACTTATAGAAAATATCTTATGATCTCAGGCATAATATGGGCAGCTTCTCTGTTGCTGTTCATCCTGATTTATTTCCTGATGCTGGGACCACAGAACCACGCCAGAAGGGGACTAAAAGGCGAGCTTGCCGAGAAGAAACAAATGTATGAGTTTGCACAAAATGCAGCAAAGGAAGAAACCAAAATACGGTTATATAAACAGATCGAGGATTTACAAAACAAGCTGAACTTATTTGTTATTGATTTTGAAGATTCAGCTAATTTATCGTTTGATATAAGTCAAATTGCCAGCGACAAGAAGGTCGCCTCATTAAGTGTCGAAAATAATGATAAACAGACAGCCTCGACAATATCTGATTCCAACAATATATTTGAAAGCCATATTTCGGTGAGCTTCATTGGGAGATTCAACCAGTTTGCAGCGTTCCTGAATGCTTTGGAAAGAAACAAACCTGTTCTATTTGTAAAAGAGTTCACAATAGCTCCGGCAAATCAGGATGATTCAGCATATCAGGTGAAACTGGATGTGGCGGCTTTTGTTCGGAAGCAGCAGGTCAGTAAGAATAAAGAAAAATCCTCGGAGCGAGTTTTCGGTGCAAATATATGAGGACAATAGTAATAACGCAACAGAAATTAGATTATGGCAAAACAATCGCGGCATTGAAAATTTCTGCCGCCTTTACTGAACAGGGCCAGAAGACTTTGATCTTGAATGAAATGGCTTAAGTCAGGAGATAATCAATGGAATCGCATGATGGAAATAACAAAGCAGGGCCACAGAAACATGTCCCATCGTTCTTTAAGGATGGGTCTGTTTCTCAGGGCAATGGTACACCAGAGCCCTCTGCTGCACCTGCACCAGAGGGCATAGGCAATATCCCTCCAAAACCTTCGACCGGAGGTTTATGGAACCGCCAGCCTCAAAATCCATGTCAGCTTGAACAATCACCGGAGAAAAATAATCCAGCTAAACAGCTCGATATCGATCCATTTGCCAAGAGTGTCGGTTTAAGCTTCTTGCAACGGATAAAAGACAGACTCTTCCCGGAAGAACCGGGAGTCAGTAACACCAGACAAAAAGCAATGGTGATTTTGATACCGATTCTGGCTATTGTTATGATATTTGTGCTCAGACAGGTGCTTAGTAAAGCTCCACAGGAAACAGAAGGCTCTGTGAATGATGATGCCCTTGTTGTAACCAATGTTAATTCCGACAATGAAATCGATTGGCAGATTCCGGAACCAATGCCTGCTGCGATGAGAGATCCTATAAAATTAGGAGATCAAGGCACTTTAGATTATGGACAACTCGATATGTCCAATGGGATTGGAACAGGAATACTGAGCGTAAGGGGAATTCTCTATAGCGATGACAAACCGTCCGCTGTTATCGGAAACCAAATCGTCCATTTAAACGAAAAAATAAATGAGGCTATCATCGTAAAGATTGATAAGGACTTCGTTGTGTTCGAAAGAGATGGAAAAAGGTGGACGAAAAAAGTAGCAGAGATAGATCTGGAACAAGAACAAGAAGGAACGGAACAAGAAGAGCAGGAGCAAACAGAGCAAGAGCAAGGAACAAATGATATACAGGGCTCCGAAGAGGACTTGTAAGAGAAAAGACATAAAGTGAATATGAACTGAGAACACATTCAAAATGAATTAACTCAGAAAAGGGATTATCATGAAAAATATGATAAAAATTTCGGGATTGAATCTGATGATAATTTCAGTAGTTGTCTGTTTCTTCAGCGTTTTGGCATTCGCCGCCGATGCCGATGAGGAGGAGACGGAGAAGAATCAGACCTTAACTGAGCTTGAGAAGAGAATGCAAAAAACGGTATCTGTCGATGTGAGTGACGTGCCTATCGAGATGGTCATAAGACAGCTCGCCGAACAGGTAGACGTTGACTTTATCAAGAGCCCGCAGGTGACCGGCAATGTGACTGTCACACTTACGGATGTCTCGGTTGAAGAAGCTCTCAAGAGTATTCTCCAGGTCCATGGATGCGACTACATTATGGGTGAAAATGTGGTGCGGATTCTGTCTCGCGATGAAATGCCGGCGATCAGCGAAACGCTTGTGACGGAGACATTTGAAATTATTTATGCCGATGTCACCGAAGTCGTCAAGGCTCTGGACAAATTCAAGTCGGCTCAGGGATCGGTTTCCTTCATACAGGGAACAAGTCACATCATTATTACAGATACCGAAGCTAAAGTCAGGGACATCAAGAGCCTTATCGAAAAGATTGACCGCATCACACCCCAGGTCCTGGTTGAGGTGAGAATCTATGATATAACCTGCAAGGACAATTTCGACCTTGGCATCGACTGGTATGCGGGCAGGCGAACCAAGTGGGATGGTAGCAATTATCCCTTAAACGACGATATAGTAGTTAGCAAGTCAGGCTCAGAAACGTACATTTCCAGTAAAACCGATCCGTCTCTTATTGCCGGCTTTAGCGCTGGGACAAACAAGACAGCCGATTCTACCATAGGTTATCTGCGTTTTGGTGTCCTTAATGAACATCTTGATATCGATGCGCAATTAAGGGCGGAGCAGGAGAATATCGAGGCAAAACTCCTTGCCAATCCGAGAATATTAGTTATTGATAATGAAACGGCCCTTTTCGATATCGTAACCGAGCATCCTTACGTCGAACGAACCATAACGGGAGCTACTGTAACAGAAACAGTGAAATTCAAAAAAGTCGGCACAAAACTCATAGTTACTCCGCACGTCACAAGGGACGGCATGCTGAGATTGCGCATCCAGCCTGAATTTGGAATTGTTGTCGGCAATGTCCAGGTTTCTTCAAGTAACGTACCTATAGTTGACACACGTCAAGTCCAGACAGTAGCGTTAATCAGAGATGGCCAGGCGGTTGTCCTCGGTGGCCTGCGAAAGAAGGACACAACACTACAGACAAATAAAATCCCTTTGCTCGGTGATTTGCCGATATTGGGCAAACTCTTTAGGTTCGAAGGTGAAAAAACGACCGTGGGCGAACTGGTGGTTTTCATAACTCCATGGATTGTCACAGAGCCGATGATGACCGAACAAGAGCAACAGGCCTTTGATATAACCCAATTCGACGGGCCAAAGCCCTCATCCACAAGAGCAGAGAATGCCGGAATGAACCCTGAGTAATCGCCGATTTCAAAGCGTATCTCGTTTTTCGCCCGGCGTTTTGCGAGATGCGCTTTATGTCTCTTTCTTTACATAAAGCGTCTGGCTTGGGAAGGCAAATTCAATTTGCTCGGCCTCAAATCGCTTCATAATCTCCAAATTCACCCGTTCGTTGACCTGGTGATACAACCAGTAATCGGGTGGCTTTACCCAATAGCTCATGTAAATATTCAACGACCAGTCATTGAAATCGCTGAAATAAACTCTCGGAGGCTTCTCGGGATCTGTATTTAATTCCGGCACATTCGCAAGTACCTCCTTGATAACTTCCACCGCCCTTATTGCTTTCTGATGCCCTGAATCATACGTGATAGTGATATTGGAAGTCCTGCGAATAAAGGGACGTCTGCCGATATTTTCCACGGTTGAGCTTGTGATTACACTATTGGGTACCGTTACAAGATGACCTTCGAGCGTGCGTACTCGTGTGCTTCTAAAGCCGACTTCCTCGACTGGCCCGCGGTGCTCGCCGATCTTTACAAGCTCGCCCATTTGAAACGGCCGGTCGGTAAAAATGGTTACAGAGCCGAAGAAATTGGCAATTGTATCCTTGGCCGCAAGAGCGATGGCTATGCCGCCGACACCGGCGCCCATTAGAAGTGATTTGATGCTTGTTCCTAAGATATTTTCTGCGATAAGAAGAATAGCAATGATGGCGATTGTCAGACGCAGCGCCTTGCGCACTATAGGCACAAGCATATCGTCGAGTCTCGTGTCTGTTTTGCTGACCAGGCGATTTAGATAGTACTCGATAACGTCCACAAGACGATAAAGGGCATAGGCTGCCGAAATAGCCGCCACAACTTTGGCAATTTTTGTCCATCCGGTGTCGATAGCGAACCGTATTCCTGTTTCATCATCGAAGAACAGCGGGATCTTGGCCAGAAATATGCCGGCTGCAAATATCGCAACGTAAATCGGCTTCGTAAGCGCTTTTAGCAAAAGTGACCGCAGACCTTCGCCCTTTTTTCTCACTATTCGATCGGTATAGCCGCTCATGGCAAATTGAACGATCCGCCCTGCTACCATTGCCAGCAGTACCACCAGTAAGACAAGCGCAAACCGCCAGATGGAATTTCCTTTGATAATTTCGTAGTTGATAATCGCGGACCACCAGTCAGTTTTATTACCTGCTGCCATTAACAACGATGTCATCTCTTTTTCTCCTGTTATAAACATGCCTATCATATTTCGATTTAGGGCTGAATTATTAATTATCAATAGTAAATAATCAATAGTCAATTTGCGAACTTTCAAATGCTTTATGAATATTTTAAATGAACATTCTTGGGTGATTCACGTTATAGACGTAACATAACCTTTTGTTGTAATGCTTTTTTGTATTTTGATAATACATTTTTTTAGGTGATAGACATGATCAAACGAACGACATTGAATTTTGTTATAGATTTCATTAGCTTTATAAGTCTGTTTTCTTTGGCGTGTACCGGCTTTATAATCAAGTATGTTCTGCCTCCCGGCTCTGGGGGCGGGCATGGTCAGGGTTTTCGCGGCGGCCGGGGCCCGGCCGAGATAAAGTCGTTGTGGTCTATGACACGTCACGAATGGGGCGATATTCATTTTTATCTGTCCGTTGTATTTATCGCTTTGGTACTGGTTCATTTGGTTCTGCACTGGACCTGGATAAAGAACTACATCAAATCCCTTTTCGGCATAAAACGTTCCGGCAAAAAAATCGAAAATTGTGGCAATTTATAATCCCCCGTTTGGCCCCCGGCACTGTATCGGAGTTGTCAAAATTGGCTTTGTTTGGGTTCGTTTTACCAAGTGTCCAATTCGAATTTTCGCCGTATTCCTTTGTTATTGTTGAGCTTACGTTCACTTGACTTTTTCCAAATTGGCTTTGTTTTGCATAAAAAGGCCGATTTGTAGAATACTTTCGACATTTGTCGAACACATTGGGTGGCATGCTCAAACGTAGTTTGGGCGTGGATAATAACGATTTTTTCATTGTAATTTGCCCTCCGCCATCCCCATCCCTGTGGGATGAGGCTGCCACCAATCATTCTATACTTTTGATTTTTATCCCGTGAGATGGCGGCCGTTGGCCTATCTCATGGGATGAACTTTCACTCATTTGCTCATTTACCCCCCAAGATACCGCTACCCCCTGACTGACGAGATAAGACGGACGATTGATGATGGACGAATGACGATTTACTATCCGTTCTCCGCTGATTGCTGCCCCCCATAATTTGATGATTCACTATTAAATTGTTCGATGTGTATTATATTGAGAACCGCCCAAAATTCAAGTAAAATCCCAATCCTGTTCGGCACAAAGATTGCGGTGTGCTTTATGGAGATGGAATTACC
>CAZFOQ010000176.1:0-7322 GCA_964520535.1 uncultured Pirellulales bacterium
ATGACAAGCTCATCCAGTCCGGGCATTAGTTTGATGCAGGAGGGAATAAGCTATCTGGCAGGCGCTGAGCTACCGGCAGTAATAGTTAATGTAATGCGTGGGGGACCGGGTCTGGGTAATATCGCACCATCACAGAGCGATTATTTCCAGGCCACTCGCGGCGGCGGACATGGCGATTACCGAACCATTGTACTCGGACCATCGAGCGTTCAGGAGCTTGTCGATTGCATGCAGTTAGCCTTTGACCTGGCTGATCAGTATCGAATGCCTGTCATTGTTCTGGCAGACGGTTTCTTAGGCCAAATGATGGAGCCGATTTTGCTTGAGAAAAAACCGTCCCGAAAGCTCCCACCGAAGGACTGGGCACTGACCGGTGCCAAAGGCAGAGAGCAAAATATTGTCCGCTCATTATGGCTCAAAGAAGGAGCGCTGGAACAACTCAACTATAAGCTGCGAGACAGATATGAACAGATACAGAAAAATGAGGTGCTCTGTGAACAATATGAAGTCGAGAATGCCGACATCGTTGTAGTTGCATACGGCATCGCAGCAAGAATTGTACGAGGTGCCGTGACAAAGGCAAGGGAAGAAGGGATAAAGGTCGGCTGGATACGCCCTATTACGCTATGGCCATTCCCAACTGAGCAAATTAACAAGGCCGCTGATGAGTTTAGGATTTTCCTGACCGTGGAAATGAGCCTTGGCCAAATGGTTGAGGACGTGAAATTAGCTGTAGCCGGAAAGGCGCCGGTCGTATTTTACGGAAGAACAGGCGGCGGTGTGCCAACGGTGGACGAAATCCTGGATAAAATCAGACAATTGACACTAAGATCGGACAGTTAAGAATGAATTATGAAAACGGTATTTAAGCGAACGCCCACTTTTAAAGATTGCCCAACACATTATTGCCCCGGATGTGGGCATGGTATTGCTCATCGGTTGATTGCTGAGACAATTGATGAGCTGGACATACGCGAAAGGACTATCGGCATAGCTCCGGTAGGATGCGCGGTGTTGGAGTATGATTATATCGACGTTGATATGATCGAAGTCGCGCACGGCAGAGCCCCGGCCGTGGCAACAGGAATGAAAAGAACCAATCCGGACAAGATAATCTTCTCGTATCAAGGCGATGGCGACCTGGCAAGCATAGGTGCCGGCGAGATATTGCACGCCGGTCATCGTGGTGAACAGATAACCGTGATTTTTATCAACAATGCTGTTTACGGAATGACCGGCGGACAAATGGCTCCAACAACGATGATCAACCAGGTGACAGCAACCACTCCCAAAGGCCGCACAATTGCCGAACAAGGATATCCTCTCCAGGTTTCGGAGCTTTTGGCTGTACTGCCTGGTACAATTTATATCGAGCGCTGCGCCCTAAGCGGACCGGCAGGGGTGCGAAATACAAAAAAAGCCATCAAGCACGCCTTCGAGCTACAACTCAATGGCGCCGAAGGTATGTCACTGGTCGAAGTCCTTTCACCCTGTCCGACCTATTGGCGAATGAGTCCGGCAGATGCAATGGAATGGATCGACAAGGAAATGATAAAGGTCTTCCCCCTGGGACGATTGAAGGGTTAAGTATGACGGCGAATGGTTTTTATGAAGAGATTATAATTGCCGGCTTTGGCGGACAGGGAATCATGCTGGCAGGCAAGCTGCTGGCTCAAACCGCAATGAAGGCCGGCAAAGAAGTCACTTATATGCCCTCCTATGGTGCCGAGGTTCGAGGCGGCACTGCCAATTGCATGGTGGTTATCTCAGAGAGACAAATTGCCTGCCCTGTAGTCGGCAAACCGGATTCGCTGATTGTAATGAACAAGGCCTCGCTGAATAAGTTCGGTCCACGTCTCAAAGAAGGAGGGCTTTTAATAATGAATAGTTCACTGATCGATAATGAGCCACAATTGGATGCTTCGATAGAAATAATTGCTATCCCTGCTGATGAATTGGCTGTCGAATTAGGCAACAAGAAAGCTGCAAATATGGTGGTTATAGGAGCATACTTGCAAAAGCGTGGGCAACTGGACACAGAATTAGCAGTGCAGGCTCTGCCTGAAACCATCGCCGAAAGATATCACAGAACATTGCCGGTAAATACCAAGGCCATAAAATGCGGTGCAGAATTCGCATCTCGCAACTCTCAAAGATAGGAACATAAAAACTCTCCGCGGAGTCACTTTAAGTCTTTTTCTTTACGCACGACAAAAAACATATCACGCGTTAGAAGCTCGACCCTGAACAGCCGGTCAAGATGCAGAAAGTAAAACACAGAGGCAAAGAACTTAAACATTGCCATATAGCCGAGATTGAGCTTTCGGATTTTAACGACCCTGAATCCCTTACCGGAGAACAAAGCAGTTATTCTGTCTTCATCAAAAACCTGGCAGTGTCCCGTCCTGTGAAAAGTACATCCACATTCAGGACAGGTCACCATTGCCTTTCTCAGGTTTTCATTGTTGATTGTGTTGAATATACCATAGCCGCTCTTTTTCAATATCCTGTTGGCCTCATTCAGAAACTTATCCAGGTCGTTATCACTGAGATGCTCGATCAGATCGGTAGCAAAGCATGTATCGAATGAGCTATCCTCAAACTGTAGATTTGTGCAGTCTCCCTTCTGAATTTCCTCGCTCTTTGGCGAAATGTCCACTCCAAGAATATTCTTTTTATCCTTATACTTTCGCCGGAAACTTTTCACCAGAGCCCCGCTCCCCGCACCAATATCTATCACGTTTTTTCCAATATATCGTTTCGCCAGTGACACAGTAACTTCCGATACGAGGTCTCCTTTGTAGGGAGGCTTCTGTGTTGCCCAGAATTTGTCTTGTTCGGTTCGATCAAACTGCTTCATCAGGACGTACTCCCGTAATAAATCCGCTAAAGTTAAATATAGCACCAATAACAGCCATAAAAATCAACGCAGAAAATAATATCGCGGACATCAAAACCGCTGTTGAGGGCTCCACGCCGTATATCGATAACAGACTTGCCAAAGTCGCTTCCCTGACTCCGAGATTAGCAATCGATATAGGCACTCTCTCCAGAATATATAAAGCCGCCCACAACCACACTAATACCGCCACAGGAACCGTAATATTCACTGTTTTAGCAGCAAGGACATATAGGATAATACCTCCTAACAGAGTCCCGGCTATTGTAATCGCTGACATGGCAAGATGAAACTTCCAACCAACAACCTGGAAGAGGGCAATTTGCTCAAGTATCTCCTGGCCCCTTCGGCGAATTCCGGCAGGAAAAGGCCGTAGTAAAACGCCAATTCCGTTGATAATTTTACCGCCCGTTTGTCGGTTCAACAATAACAGAGAAAAAAGAATGATTACCACCAGTAATATTGTGCAAATAACCGGCAGTAAGTTGGAATTCTTTATATCATCAGATACAAAAATAGCCGGATTGGTTAGTATTAACGCCAATAGTCCGAATATCATCATAACAACTACTGTCGATAGCTGGTTGTACAACATACTGCTGAAGACATTGATTCCTTTGCCGGTCCCTTTTCGCAGGATATACCATTTCATCCCCATACTTAACATTCCGGGCATAATCATACTATACATCGCAGTAATCGCGCTAACACCGAATATCATGACCGTATTAAGAATGCAGCCCTGCTTTTTTAAGATGAGCCGCAGCCTTATCGAGGCTATCCAGTACATTACTACAATCAGAGCCCAAACACCAATAAGGTAATGCCATCTTGCCTCTTTTAGCGCCACAGCGAACTGCTGACGTTCGATACGACAGAAGACCCATATAAGAAGTCCGGATGTTACTGCTATCCGAATAAAAAGCTTTAATATTTTTTTGCTCTTATCCATCATATTTCTTTGTCCCCAGTGACATCAAGTTGGGATTTTATGACTGTTGGATTGTCCCTAAACCATTTTGCGTGAAAAATCACTCGACTTTGCATAAAGTATATACGTACTTGCCACTTGCGGTCCTGTTTATATCCTCGACATAATCGAAATCTACCCTGCAGCTATCCCCCATCAGGATTTTTGTCTTTCTCGTTATATCCTCAACATCTGATTCGACGGCCTTTGCGTCTTCATTAAGCTGTACTTTTATAAGGACATGGTCGATTTCGTCCTGAATAATCTGAAATCTTTTTATCCAGTCTCTGAAGAAAAGTGCCTGTACAAGAAAATGTGAATGAACCAGAGAACCATCTGCTTTTTTAAAATAGCCGAGTGTTCTACCGATGACTTTTTTCAGAAGTAAGCTGTTTCTTCCACAATCGCATCCCCATCCACCTGCGATGGCTACGTCACCTATATCATACCGTATCAAAGGCATGGAATAATTGTGCAACGTAGTGACTACAACTCGACCTTCCTGATTTTGAACAGCCATGCCCTGCTCGTCCAGTATTTCCACATAGTTCCACCACGGGAAAGTGTGCATCGACCTTTGCTTTTTACACTGGCAGGATACAACACCGACTTCCCTTGAACCATACTGGTTGTAAACCTTACAGTTCATATTCGATTCGATTTTTTCTCTGACCTCCTCAGTCAACGGGCCAATTGTGGATATTACAATTTTTGGTGGATGAAAATAAAGCTCGTGGTGTGAAAGGTAATTTGACAATTCCAGTGCAGATTCCATATAGGCCCAATAAGCTATCGGTTTAAACCTGTTGTTCAGCTCGATAAGGTTTTTGATTTCCCGTTCTCCGAGCCGGTACGAGTTAAAAAACTTCCTGTTGTAAAACAGATTGATCAGCCTGTCTTTGACTGTCAGATTACCGGCGAGAATGTCCCTGTCGGAGCCCCAGAACTTAATTTCGGGACGACCGAGGTCTTTTCCAAGTACAATATTAAAATATATCTTGGTCGCAATGTTCCAATCGTTGTATTCTTTGTCCTGTATAAACCTGACCGGCTCACCGGTGCTGCCGCCCGAGGTGTTTTCATAAGGCTTTCTGCTCTTATAATCACTTGAATAAAGGTTCTTGCCTTGTGCCCTGATGATTTCTTTTGTCAGGACAGGGATTCTGGAGAAGTTTTCGAGTTTGACTTTGCCTTCGATAATAACGCCGCATTGCGGCAACAGCTTGTGATAATAAGGTACATTGTTATATGCGTGCAGAAGTAACTGCTCTAATTTTCTATTCGTCAATTCCTCAATTTGCTCTTGGCCGGCAAATTCAAGTTGTTTGATCGTTTTTAAATGCCTGGGAATTCTGCTGCCGCCGGCAAAGAGCAACCAATAGATAACAGGTTTTCTCCAATTCATCGTTATTCCCTCAAACTGTTTTGTCAATCGCTCTATTGTAGTGGTTCAGATACTGCCGGGCGACAGATTTCCAGTTCAATTTTTCTGCCTGCGTTCTTGCAGCGGCACTCATTTGCTTATAAGATTTATCGTCATCCGTTATAGTTTTGAAAGCCTCGGCGAAGGATTCCGCATCCGGCCGCCCTATTATTATTCCATTATCGTTTATTAACTCCTCAACACCCTCGCAGTCTGTGGTAATAATAGGCAGACCCGACGCCATCGCTTCAAGCATCGCATTACTCATTCCCTCATGTACACTGCTCATAACAAAAACATCGTTTTCTCGATATATTTGCGGCATCTTCTCGGCGGGAATCCTTCCTAAAAAAAAGATCCTGTCGGCGATGTTCAGCTCTTGTGATAATTTCTGCAGCGATCTGCCAAGATTACCTTCACCTGCAATGCTAAGACAAACATCAAGGCCGAGTTTTTTTGCCCGAGCGACAGCCTTGATAAGCAGATCCACCCTTTTTCTTTCAATAAGTCGGCTAACCGTCAGCAATCTGATAGGTTTTTTGAGGTTCTGATTATCAGAAGGATGAAACTTTTCCGTATCAATACCGTTCGGGATTACCGCGATATCCAGAGACGGCATGAATTGCAAAGCAAGATTTCGCAGGCCGTTACTATTGGCGACAACTACCGCAGCAGATGACCATATCCTGCGGAACAGACCGGCCATCAGCTTATAATCCAAACCAAGACGAATGTTATAGCCGGGAACATCGGAACCTCGCAACGAGATTAAATATGGCAATTTTTCAGCAGTTTTATAACAGAGCCAGCCTGTGGGGAAACCAAAAAATGCATGTACTAAATCATAATCAGCTTCCCGTAACATCCTGCGATAGTAAAACCTGGCTTTGATAAGCCATTCAATGACCTCGATTTTCCGCCAGTAATGCAAATTCTTTTTGTGTAAACCGACCTTATAAACGGTGATATTTTCGGAGAAGATTTCCTTCAAAAAGCCGGGCTGCGGTGCCGAAGTCAAAACATCTATCGTCAGCCCTTTACTGCCGGCATATTCTTTCAGGAGATAATAATGCGCATTGGCGGCCCCGCCACCGATGGGCGGAAATTCGAAGTTGAGCATTAATAAGCGAATACTCATCACTTTCCTGCTTTCTTAAGAACAAAAGCCGTGCACGAGGACAAGCCCAGGTAATTTCCCAATCTCAGAAGTAACCGGAAGTTGTATCCCCATCCAAAGTAAAATGGTAATCGTATAACATCGGCAACTTCCAGGCCGTTTCTTTCAAATGTTCCGGTCCAGTTTGTCTGTCCCCAGCTCTTGAATTCGCTCAAATGACTGCCGGAAATCCCATGCGTTTTTGGAAGTAAATTTTTCTTAACCGAAAGCTTTTTGTCAACCGGCCTGAGATTGCTATCAAGCTCCGTCTGTACGGCTCTGGGACCGCCGGTCCACTGAGATTTTTTATTTAAGAAAATCCGGCCAAGAACGGTCTTAATACCGAACGGATAGTAAAGCAACAGATTAAATAATTTCCAGGTGCGATTTGGAACTGTATGAATGATTAATCCCTCCCGCTTGAGAACTCTGCCACATTCGCTCAGGCACCGATCCGGATTGGGTAGATGTTCGATGAGACTGCTGGAAAAAATCAGATCCATTTCTTCATCGCCAAACTGTGAAAGCTCCTGTGCATCGCCTACTATGAAAGTCACCTTATCGCCGCTCCGCTCGGTAAGCAGGTTTTCATTATATTCCAGGGCAAAAAGCTTTTTACAGTAATATGCTATGTGTTTACTGGCTCTGCCGGCACCACAGCCAAGCTCTAATGCCTTGTCGAAATGTTCTTTGCCGAAACCTTCCAGAACTTTATCTATTTCAAACTTGCGAAGGAACTGCTCCCAATGGATATCGTCCCGAATCGACCTGAATTGTTCTCTTGTTATATTGAAACGTTTGGGCACCTTCGAGTAATCCCAAATTATACTGCAATGGTTAAAGTTGAGTTCCTAAACTCTCAATTGCCGGGGGG
>CAZFOQ010000177.1:0-7291 GCA_964520535.1 uncultured Pirellulales bacterium
TCAAGGTATTAAAAACCGCCGCGGATAAATTCAATTTCAAAGTGGATTTGACCGACTTCGATTTCGGCGGCGAACGATATAAACGAACCGGCGAGACACTGCCCGACAGTGGCGTCGAAGAGCTTCGCAAATTCGATGCGATTCTTTTAGGAGCGATCGGTCACCCGGATGTCGCCCCGGGAATTCTCGAAAAGGGCATTTTGCTCAAAGCTCGCTTCGAACTGGATCAATATATCAATCTGCGTCCGGTGAAGCTCTATCCCGGCGTGGAAACGCCTTTGAAAGACAAAGGGCCTGACGATGTGGACTTCGTCGTCGTTCGTGAAAATACCGGCGACCTTTATACCGGCGTAGGTGGTTTCTCCATGAAAGGGACACCGAATGAAGTGGCCGTGCAGTCGGCTGTCTATAACCGCTTTCAGGTGGACCGCTGTCTGAAATATGCCTTCGAGTACACCAAAAAGCACGGCAAAAAAGCACGTGGAAAAGGCGAGAAGAACACCCTGGCCTTATGCGGCAAAACCAATGTCCTGACCTATATCTACGATCTGTGGGAACGCGCCTTTCACGAAATGGGCAAGGCCAAGTACTCCGATATCGAAAGGGAATATTACCACGTCGATGCGACCTGTATGTGGATGGTGAAAAATCCCGAATGGTTCGACGTGATTGTCACCGGCAATATGTTCGGTGACATCATCACCGACCTCGGCGCCATGGTGCAGGGCGGCATGGGGATCGCCGCCGGCGGAAATATCAACCCTGAAGGTGTCAGTATGTTCGAGCCGATCGGCGGCAGCGCACCGAAATATACCGGCAAAGGCGTCATCAATCCTCTGGCGGCCATTTGTGCCGCCCAGATGATGCTGGAGACATTAGGCGAAGAGGAGGCCGGCGGGAAAATCGAAGACGCGGTTAAATTCGTTACGGCCAACAAGCTCAAATCCATGCAGGCCGGGCGAATGGGCTATTCCACAAGCGAAGTCGGCGATTTGGTCGCAGAAAAAGTAGCCGATTAGGCTAAAATCAAAATATCGAAATACGAAATCCGAAACAAATTCGAATATCGAAATCTAAATGTCCTAAACAACGTTGCGAAGGTCTCACAAACAATAGAAAGATGTGCCATGGTCGAAAAACGGAGATCAAAACAATATGACCTAGAAGACAGAACATTTCGGTTCGCTCAAACCGTCAGAGAATTCATCAAGAAGTTGCCGAAGACCATTACCAATACGGAGGATTCCAAGCAACTCATAAGAGCTTCAGGTTCGGTCGGCGCAAATTATATCGAGGGTAATGAGGCACTTGGTAAAAAGGATTTTTTAATGCGCATAAGAATTTCTCGCAAAGAGGCTAAAGAAAGCGCATATTGGTTAAGACTTATTGATGCCGGTAATGATCCGGAACTTGAAGATAAACGAGTTGAACTGACAGAAGAAGCAATTGAGTTAATGAATATTTTTGGAGCCATATTGCGAAAAAGCGAATAAGTTTTGAGCATTTGAGGTTCGGATTTCGTTATTGTCTCGGATTTCGAGATTCGGATTTCGGATTTCTTTAGATATGCCTGCGAATCTGACACCGGAATATTTCAAGGCGGAGAAATGGTTTCGAAGCGGTACCTCGAACCAGGAGAAAATCCTTGCGCTCGAACGGATGCTGGCGGTGATGCCCAAGCACAAGGGCACGGACCATCTCAAGGCCGATTTGCGCAGAAAACTAAGCAAGCTCAAAGAAGCCGCCACGCAGAAAAAGAGTGGTTCACACACCGACATATTTCATGTACCTCGAAGTGGTGCCGGTCAAATAGTGCTTCTCGGAACGCCGAACTGCGGCAAGAGCTCTATCCTCGCATCGCTGACCAACGCGAAGGTCAACGTAGCGGATTTTCCATTTGCAACGAGCGCTCCGGTTCCCGGCATGGTGACATTTGAGGACGTCCAGATTCAATTAGTCGATATGCCGCCGATTACCGCAGATTACAGCGCACCCGGACAGGTAGGGACATATCGCAACTGCGACCTCATCGCAATCGTCATTGACCTTTCCGGCGATGTACAGGAGCAGCTTCGGATTTGTCTTGATTTTCTCGAATCGCGCAGTCTGCTCATCGACAGCGAAACACCCGCATATGACAATCAGGGCAACGTACTCGGTAAAAAGGCGTTTTGCATCTGTACAAAATTTGATATCGCCAAAGCGGACGCTTTTGAGGCTTTGAAAAAATCCTGCAAAAACTCCTTTGAATTTATCGAGATTTCTGCCGCGACCGTAGCCAGCCTCGAAGAGCTTGCGGCAAAACTGTTCGAGTTGTTAGGAATTATCCGCATCTACGCCAAACCCCCCGGCAAACCCGCCGACATGACCGATCCGTTCACACTGCCTGCTGGCTCAACAGTAATGGACCTTGCAACCGCAATTCACCGGCAATTAGCCGAAAAACTCAAATCCGCAAGAATCTGGGGCACCGGCGTTTATGACGGCCAAAACGCCCAACGCACTCACGTCCTCAATGACAAAGACATTATAGAATTGCATTTTTCCTGATTGCAGTTACAATCCTGCCCGTGATGATATGGTCTGCTATCGGAACAAACGAATGACAATGATTGTGCAGAATTTAAAGGAGAATTGAGATGTTCAAAGTTCGCTATTTATGTATCATTTTTATAGCAGCCATCATCCTGACCGGGACTTTTTCGCCTGCCGTTGCAGCGGGACAAGAACGCTCGGTGACGATTGATACCGGTAAAACCGGCGAGCCGATTTCCAAGTACATCTACGGCCAATTTATCGAACACCTCGGCCGCTGTATTTACGGCGGGATCTGGGCGGAAATGCTCGAAGACCGCAAATTTTATTATCCTATTACAGATGAATATCGACCCTATCGCCAAAGACGCAGCAGAGGGAACAGATCCCGGCAACAAAGTCCGTACCCGGTTGTTGCCGCCTCACCCTGGCAAATCATCGGCGAAGCTGGTTCGATCACAATGGTCGAAGAAGATTCCTTTGTCGGCGAACATACTCCTTTGATCCAGCCGGGCAGTGGCATCAGACAACTCGACCTGGGATTGGTTGCCAATAAGCAATACACCGGCTACATTTATCTCAAGGCTCAACAACGGCGAGCCAATATAACAGTGTCCCTGGTATGGGGTGACAATCCTCAGGATCAGGTTTCGGTCAAGTTGTCGGCTTCGAAGAAATATGTCAAACGTCCTTTCAAGTTTACGGCCGGTGCTGATACGACAAGCGGCAAGTTGGAAATCAAGGTAACTGATGGAGCATGCTTTGTGGGCACAGTCTCTCTTATGCCTGCAGACAATATCGAGGGCATGCGGGCAGATACGCTGGCGGTGCTGAAAGAACTGAACTCCCCGTTATACCGCTACCGCTGGCCCGGCGGAAACTTTGTCAGCGGTTACGACTGGCGTGACGGCATCGGCGACCGGGACAAGCGTCCCCCGCGTACCAATCCGGCATGGACCGGAGTGGAGCACAACTACTTCGGTATTCATGAGTTTATTCACTTTTGCCGTCTGATTAACGCCGAACCGCTGGTGACCGTCAATACCGGTTTTGGAGATGCCTATTCGGCCGCCGCCGAACTCGAATATTCAAACGGCTCAAACGATACGCTTATGGGAGCTTTGAGGGCCAAAAACGGCGATCCGGAACCGTTAAACGTTCGCTACTGGTGTGTTGGAAACGAAATGTTTGGCCCCTGGCAACTCGGTCATATGAGTCTCGATCATTATGTTAGAAAACATAACTGGGTTGTGGATAAAATGCGCGAAGTCGACCCGGACATTGTCTTGATCGCTTCCGGAAGTTTCGGCTACTGGAGCGAAGGCCTGCTGAGGGATTGTGCTGACCATATGGATCTGATCGCGGAGCATTTTTATTGTCGGGAAGAATTTAACCTGATCGAACATACCTCTCAGATCCCCGACAACATTAAACGAAATGCTCAATTTCATCAGCTAGCCCGTAAAATATTGGATACCCTAAAAGGAAAAAATATCCGCATCGCCATGACCGAATGGAACTACTGGTATGGTCCCTATTTATTTGGTGAATTAGGAACCCGGTATTTCCATAAAGACGGCCTGGGGATTGCCAAAGGCCTGCACGAGTATTACCGTAATTCGGACATAATCTTCATGGCCAACTACGCCCAGACAGTCAATGTTATCGGCTGCATCAAAACCAGCAAGACCGCTGCCGCCTTTGAAACAACCGGCCTGGTTTTGAAACTCTACCGGAACAATTTTGGGACCATCCCGATTGAAGTCACCGGCGAAACCGAGCCCATTGATGTGGCCGCTGCATGGACAACCGACCGCAAAGCTATAACAATTGGTGTGGTTAATCCTACTGAGCAGGAACAACAAATCACAATGGACCTCAAAGGCGCTCAATTGGCCGGGACCGGAAAGCTCGGACTCATCGCCAACTCAGATCCACAGGCTTACAACGATCCGGGCGAGGAACCTAAGGTGGTGATTGAGGAAAAACAGCTTTCAAATGTTACTAACACATTGACTGTACCGCCATTAAGCGCCAGTCTTTACACTTTGCCTGTTCAGTAAAAAAGTTAAATTCGCCAAATATATTAGGCAGCTAAATAAAAAGGATTATTTAATCCCGCAATTCTTTTGTGGGACTGGGTAACGTCAAGAGCGCTTTAAATGCGTTTTACGCGATTCGAGGAAGGAAACGGCTATTGCGGCAAATGTCTTAAGCAGGTACCAGTATATAGAGCAAGAGTTAAACACCTAATGAGTTAATAATAAATATTTAGCCCCCAAATTTATTTGGGGATTCTGATTTTGTATGATACAAGGAGACAAATAGAATTATGGAATGTAATAAACAGCAAAATTTACAGAATTGTAACTGTTCATATCCCGGCTGCAGCCGAAAGGGCATGTGTTGTGAATGTTTGAGCTATCATTTATCATCCCGGCAACTGCCCGGCTGCTGTTTTCCCGACGATGTCGAGAAAGCCTATGACCGCAGCTTCCGCGCTTTCGCCAAGGCCTGGAATTTATAAAATCAATCCCACACAAAACATGGGACCATAAAACGAAAAAGGCCGGGTTCGCAAACCCGGCCGTGTTTGTACCTTTAATATAGCTTGCTGTGTTACCTCAGCGGCTGCAATTCATAGCTCGGTATAATCCCTATTATTTATCCTGTTGGGCAAGGGTATAATCCAAATGTTCTTTAAATGTGGCTTCATCCTTTATGATATCTGTGAAACAATCAACAAAGCTTACAATTATCCCGCCCTCTGGCCACACGTCATAGGCTTGGTAAATTAAAACGCACCTGGGATCTGTTTTTACAGGCCTGATGTATACACACCCAAGTTCTATCTCTGGATCTGTAAGATTCAAAAAAGCACTATCTTCAATTCCATATTCAATTGCTTGTTTAAGATTATTGGGCCATATTCCATTATTTTCTTTCGAATAATCGTAACATGCCTTAGCTAACTTAATCATTATACGGGCAGAAAGGCGTTGCATTACTTCCTTCTGTTGTTCTATGACAGGCTCAGGAGTGTTTATCATTGAAAATCCTTCCGGAGGTGATAGTGAAAACAAAGACTCATCTAATTCTTCTCCGATTACTATATCTGAGATTGTGGTTGTTGTAGTTTTACCATCCTGATTTTCATTTTGCTTATTGCGTAATACTACTCTGGTTTCTATCTTCACAGGAGTGTAGTTATCCATATTAGCCCAGATAATCATTTCATTATCAACACGCTTAATGTGGAATCCACCGACTTTCTGGCCATTAATCTCACTTTGCCCGATATACTCTTGTGAATAATCTGATAAGTTGTTCAACAAGTCTTTAATATTATCGTATTCGTTTAGTATGTACTTCGGTGAAACTGGGGTCGTCATTACATAGGCTTTTTTTTCTACAGGGATCAAAACGACACTCTTACCTTGAAAAGTATCAACAATGAAAATTCTGCCATCTTCCATCTCTATGCGTTGGTGATTTGGTTCCAACGTCCAACAGTACATTGTCTGAGGTTTCTGACCCTCTTGCTCAATCGTGATCCTCCCTGACACAGTCTGTGCACTTCTTAAATTTGCAACAACTTTACCAAACGCAGAACCTGTAACATCAGGTAGTTTTCCAAATTGTCTGAAGCCAAACAATACAGCAATGAATAATATCGCCGCGGCCGTTAATTTTATAACTGGATTTTTCATTATCATTCTCCATATATCAGGTCGGATTCCGGCCGAGTATTTTTGTTTTAGTTGTTCGAGAGCGTCACCAAGGATTGTCTTGTCTGTTTCGGAACCGGTCGTAACATCTGATTTGTTAATCAACTCTTTTATTTTATCTGCTGGTTTCATTTTTTTGCCTCGTTATCCAAAATTAACCGCAGCTTATCGAGTCCGTACCGATATCGGCTCTTAGCGGTATTGACCGAAATTCCCTGTGATTCAGCGATAGCTTTAAACGTCATTGCGGCCTGGTGGTGCAGCATTATTGTCTCTCGCTGGTCGTAGGACAGATGGGCCATTGCGTCGCTTAGCTGCTGCAGCTCTTCGTTACATATAATCGACTGGGACGGCCCGTTTGCACATGAACAGGCAGGGACCGCCGGGTTCGGCACAACGTTTTGCTGTCTTTGTTTTGCTTTATTTGTATTACGTGCACGATTGGCAACACAGGTCAGTAAATAACCTTTGAGACTTCCGGTTAAGCCAAACTTTTCTAAAGATTGAACAAACGAAAGAAAAACATCGTGCACGAGGTCTTCAGCGGCACTTTTCTCATTTAAAAGAGCCATCGCCAAAATCAATAAATCGGTTTTGTACTTTTGGTAGATACGCCCCAGGGCATCTCTGCTACCGCGTTTACACCTTAAAACAAGCAGCTTGTCTTCCATTAGGCCCGCCTAATCAACTCTACAACAAACGTTTGTCGTTAATATAACAATTTAGACAGTGGTTTGGGTCTAAGGAAAAAAACTTTTTCTTCTTGAATTCGTCTAAACACAAAACTGTTCGGTTTTTAGAAGCGCATTAAAAAAGGCTGGGCTGATTTGGCCCGGCCTTATGTCATAAACGTTCTTTTACTTTTTGCAGAACTACTTGGCTTCTATCGGTTTTTGGAGGTCGTTTTTAAAGTTAGACTCTTCTTTAATAAACTGTACATGACCATCAGCGTAACCGACGTTAATACCGTCACCCCATGAGTCATGTGCCTCATACAACACGACCTGCTGGGGCGATATAGGTGTGCT